>VAXA01000185.1 GCA_005883365.1 Actinomycetota bacterium | reverse complement strand
AGCTCCAAAAGCTCGAGCGCCGGATCCTGCGCCACGATCCCGCGCTCGCCGCTCCCGAGGCGCCGCCGCCGGCTCTCGTGCAGCTTCCCACGCCGCCGACGCCGCTCGTGGGCCGCCGCCTCGAGGTGGGCGCAATCTCCGCGCTCCTGCGGCGGGACGACGTGCGCCTCGTGACGCTCACCGGGCCAGGCGGGGCCGGTAAGACCCGGCTGGCAGTAGCTGCCGCAGCGGAACTCGGGCCGGAGCTGCGGGACGGCGCCGTATTCGTCGATCTCGCCTCCGTCCACGACCCGGCCCTCCTCGGATCGTCACTCGCGCAGGCGCTCGGCGCGAGCGAGACCGCCGAGAGCGTGGAGGACGTGCTCTCGGCCCAGCTCGGCGACCGCAGCATGCTCCTGCTGCTCGACAACCTCGAGCAGCTCGTACCGGACGTCGAGCTCGTCGCCCGTCTCCTCACGGCCGCGCCCCGGCTGCTCGTGCTCGCGACGAGCCGAACGCCGCTCCGCCTCGCCGGCGAGCACGAGTACCCCGTCCCTCCGCTCGCTGTCCCCGAACCGGGGGCGCATGTGAGCTTCGAGGAGCTCGTGGCGAACGATGCTGTGCGCCTTTTCGCGGCGCGGGCGGGCGCCGTCGACCCGGAGTTCCAGCTCGACGAGAGCAACGTTGCCGCGGTCGCGGAGGTATGCGCGAGGCTCGACGGGCTGCCCCTTGCGATCGAGTTGGCCGCCGCGCGCTCCAAGCTCCTGCCGCCCGAGACGATGAACAGTCGCCTCGACCGGGCGCTCGACCTGCTCGTCGGCGGGGCTCACGACCTGCCCGGACGCCAGCGCACCCTCCGGGCGACGCTCGAGTGGAGCCACGGCCTCCTGGACGAGGACGAGCGCACGCTCTTCGCGAGGCTCGCCGTGTTCGCCGGCGGCTGGACCCTCGAGGCGGCTGAGGCGGTCTGCGGCGAGAACGGGCTCGATGTCTTCGAGACCCTGTCGTCTCTCGTCGACGAGAGCCTCGTCCGCCCGCTGCGCCGGCCCACCGGCCAGCCCCGGTTCGCGATGCTCGAGACGATCCGCGAGTACGCCGGCGAGCTGCTCGAGGCCTCGGGTGAGGCCGAGATCCTGCGCCGGCGCCACTGCGAGCACGTCCTGGCGCGCGTGGAGGAGGGAGCCGCGGCGTGGCTCGGCGGCGCCGATGCGCACGAGTCTCTGTTGGCCGTCCTCGATGAGGATCTCGACAACCATCGCGCTGCCCTGGCCTGGGCGGCCGCCGCAGGCGACGTCGAGCTGGAGGTGCGGCTCGCCGTCGCGGCGCGGTGGTACTGGGTCCTGAAGGGGCACCTGAGCGAGGGCCGCCGCTTCTTCGACGGGATCTTCGGCCGCATGGCGGGCGCCCCGAAGGAACTGCGGGCGCTGGCGCTCGTGCACGGCGCGATCTTCCCGTTCCGGCAGGGGGACACGAGTGTGGCTGCTGTCCTCCTGCAGGAGAGCCTCGATCTCTACCGGGAGCTCGGCGACGAGGAAGGGATCGCCCGGTCGATCGCCGAGCTCGGCGGCGTGGCGATCGCCGAGCTGGATCTCGACCGTGCTGCCGCGCTGTACGAGGAAAGCGTTCCGCTCTTCCGTAGCCAGGGCAAGCCGATGCGCCTCGCGGCGGCGCTCGGCAACCTGGGCACCGTTGCGCAGATGCGCGGCGATCCGGCGACCGCCGTCCGCTACTACCGCGAGGCCATCGAGGTCGGCCGGGAGGCGGGGGACGACGACGGCGTTGCCGTCAATCTGCACAACCTGGGCCGGTCCGAGCTCGCCCTGGGCCGATCCGACCAAGGCCTCGACGCGTTGCGTGAGAGCCTTGTGATCGCGCGGCGGCTCGGCTATCGCGAGGTGATCGCCTACTGCCTCGGCGGGCTCGCGGAGCTGGCCATGATCGACGAGGACGCACTGCGCGCGGCCACGCTGCTCGGCGCCTCCGAGAGGCTCTTCTCCGAGATCGGCGCCATTCCCAGTCCGGACGAGGTTGAGGCGCAACAGCGAATCACCGATTACACCGTCGGCGCGCTCGGGGCCGAGCGGGTTCGCGAGCTCCGGGTGGAGGGCGCCGCCGTCGACCTCGACGAGCTGCTCGAGGGCGTAGCCTCCCGGGCATGAGCAAGTACACGATTCTGAACCTCGGCGACGTCGAGAACGTCGCCCCGAAGTTCCAGATGCCGGAAGGGATGGACGTCCGCTTTCCGAGACGCGACCTCGGCTGCACGCTGGGCGGCGTGGGGGTCGAGAAGCTGCCGCCCGGGGTGCGCCAGCCGTTCGGTCATACGCACTCGCGGCAGGAGGAGATCTACGTGATCGCGGAGGGATCGGGCCGGATCAAGCTCGACGACGAGGTGCACGAGCTGCGTCCGTGGGACATCCTGCGGATCGGCCCAGGCGTGATGCGCAACCTCGAGGCCGGTTCGGACGGGATCACGGTGATCGCCTTCGGCGCGCCGCTCGGCGAGGAGAACGACGGCGAGATCGTTCCCGGATGGTGGACCGACTAGCGATGAGTCGGGAGCGCCGGCGGCACGCCAGCGCTCCCGGCCGGATTGCCTATTTGCGCCGATCGACGAGGTCGGTCATCGCCGGCACGTGGTGTCGCAGGTGTGAGCGAGGCAGCCGAGATGCCAGCTGTCCTCGATCGTGCGCAGCATCGAGTAGTGGCTGTACGGGGTGAACGAGGCCTGCGGCTAATCGGGCACGTCGGTCGAGGCGAGGTCGGAGCTCAGCTGGGTCAGATCGACGAGCTTCGCCAGCCGCTTCGGGCTGTTCTGGACATCCGTGAACGAGATGAACGGGTTGTGCTTGCGCTCGTAGAGCTGGTTGCCACAGGCGTGGTCGAACTTCGTCGCACAGAGCAAGTACGACTGCATGTAGCCCTTCCACGACTTGTGATGGCTCTCGAGCTGGTCGACGATGTTCGGCAGGTCAACCGTGACGTCGTTGTCGTTCGGGACCCCCTGAGTCGTTCCGGCCGTCGCCGCGATGTAGTTCGGCTGGCTTTGCGTTGAGCGCGCGTCGGCTCAGGAGGGGCGGCGCTGCGAGTCGTACATCCCCCACTCCTCGCGCAGCGACTCGCAGATCTCGCCGACGGTGCAGCGTGCCCGCAGCGCCTCGCGCATCGGCGGGAGCATGTTCGTCTCGCCTCGCGCGGCCTCTCGTACGGCCGCGATCGCCGTGGCCGCCTCCTCGGCGTTCCGCTCCGCCCGCAGGCGCGCTGTTCGCTCGAGCTGGCGCCGTTCCGCCGCCGGGTCGATGCGGAGGAGCTCGATGCGCTCGGCCGACTGCTCCTTGAACGCGTTCACGCCGACGATGACCCGCTCCCCCGCCTCGACCTGCTGCTGGTACTCGAACGCGGCGCGCTCGATCTCCTCCTGCACGAAGCCGGACTCGACGGCCGCGACGGCGCCGCCGGCGTCCTCCACGCGTTCGATCAGCTCCCGCGCGCGCGCCTCGAGCTCGTCGGTGAGCGCCTCGACGAAGTAGGAGCCGCCGAGCGGGTCGGCGGTGTCGGTCGTGCCCGCCTCCGCAGCGAGGATCTGCTGCGTGCGCAACGCGACGTGCGCCGCGTGCTCGGTCGGCAGGGCTAGCGCCTCGTCGTAGCCGTTCGTGTGGAGGCTCTGCGCGCCGCCGGCGACGGCGGACAGCGCCTGGATCGCGACACGGACAACGTTGTTCTCCGGCTGCTGCGCCGTGAGCGTCGAGCCGCCGGTCTGTGCGTGGAAGCGGAGGGCGAGCGCTCGCGGGTTCGTCGCGCCGAAGCGCTCGCGCATGATCCGCGCCCACAGCCTTCGCGCCGCCCGGAACTTCGCCACCTCCTGGAAGAAGTGGTTATGCGCATTGAAGAAAAATGACAGGCGCGCGCCGAACTCGTCGGGCGAAAGGCCGGCCTCGACCGCCGCGTCGCAGTAGGCGATCCCGTTGGCGAGCGTGAACGCAAGCTCCTGCACCGCGGTCGAGCCGGCCTCGCGGATGTGGTAGCCGCTGATCGAGATGGTGTTCCAACCCGGAATACGCTCGGCGCAGTACGCGAAGAGATCGGTTGTGAGACGCATCGAGGGCCTCGGCGGGAAGATGTAGTTCCCGCGCGCGATGTACTCCTTGAGGATGTCGTTCTGGACGGTGCCGCGGAGCGCGTCGGGCGCCACTCCTTGCTCTTCGGCGACCAGCTCGTAGAGGAGGAGCAGGAGCGACGCGGGCGCGTTGATGGTCATCGACGTCGAGACCTCGCCGAGCGGGATCCCGGCGAGCAGGATCTCCATGTCCGCGATCGAGTCGATCGCCACGCCGGTGCGGCCGACCTCGCCGAGCGCGCGCGGGTCGTCGGAGTCGTAGCCGAGCTGAGTCGGCAGGTCGAAGGCGATCGAGAGGCCGGTCTGGCCGCGGTCGAGGAGGTAGCGGTAGCGCGCGTTCGACTCCTCCGCCGAGGCGAAGCCGGCGTACTGCCGGATCGTCCACGGCCGGCCGCGGTACATGTCCGGGTACGGCCCGCGCGTGAACGGGAACTCGCCCGGCGGCTCGAGCTCGCGCGGCGCGTCGGCGGCGGTGTAGACCGGCTTCACCTCGATGCCCGACTCGGTGCGCCGGTCGCCGGTGGCCGCCATGGACGGATCGTACGTCGCCTTCTAAACGAGAGCGGGTGGCTCGAGCTCCGCGTCGCGGCTGACGAGCGCGGCGTAGCGCCCGCCGGCGGCGATCAGCTCCTCGTGACGGCCTCGCTCCACGACCTGCCCGCGGTCGAGGACGACGATCTGGTCCGCGTCCCTGACGGTCGAGAGCCTGTGCGCGATCGCGATTGTCGTCCGCCCTTCCGAGAGGCGGTCGAGCGCCTCCTGCACGAGTCGCTCGGTCTCGGTGTCGAGCGAGGAGGTCGCCTCGTCGAGGACGAGGATCGGCGGGTTGCGGAGGATCGTCCTTGCGATTGCGATCCGCTGCTTCTCGCCGCCCGAGAAGCGGTAGCCGCGCTCACCGACGACCGTCTCGTAGCCCTCCGGGAGCGCGGCGATCACGTGGTGGATCCGCGCCGCCTCCGCCGCCGCGAAGAGCTCCTCGTCCGTCGCGCCGGGCTTCGCGAAGAGAAGGTTCTCCCGTACCGAGGCGTGGAAGAGGTACGTCTCCTGGGAGACGACGCCGACGAGGCCCGCGAGCGCGTTGAAGCTGAGATCGCGGATGTCGACGCCGCCGATCGAGACGGAGCCGCGGTCGACGTCGTAGAGCCGCGCCGCGAGGTAGCCGAGCGTCGTCTTGCCGGAACCGGTCTCGCCGACGAGCGCGGTCTTCGTCCCCGCGGGCACGACGAAGCTCACGTCCTGCAACGTCCAGACATCATCGGTGTAGCGGAACCAGACGGAGTCG
>VAXA01000182.1 GCA_005883365.1 Actinomycetota bacterium | reverse complement strand
CGACGTCCGATCGGGCTCGACGAAACGCTGCGCAACGGCCGTGGGAGAGGGCGCGATGGCGGTGCAGTTCGTGCACGAGCATCTCGCGGCGCAACTCGCGGGAGTCCGGTGAGCGCGCGCGATTGCACCCACCTCGACGAAGTCGCAGTGCGCGAGCTACCCCCCGAGGTGGAGGGCTGCGAGGACTGCCTCCGCAGCGGCGGCAAGTGGCTCCACCTGCGCATCTGCCTCACCTGCGGCCACGTCGGTTGTTGCGACAGCTCTCCGAGCCGTCACGCGACCGCCCACCACCATGCGACAGACCATCCGATCGTCCGCTCGCTCGAGCCCGGTGAGGACTGGAGCTGGTGCTACACGGACGAGGTTGCCCTCATGATCGAGGGGATCTCCGGCGAGACCCGCATCCCGCCGTCGCCGCTCATGCAGTGAGCGGGCCTCCGTACACCGGGCACTGCATGTGCGGAGGCGTGCGCTTCGAGATCACGGAGGAGCCGCTGGGCGCAGGGTACTGCCACTGCACGCGCTGCCAGCGCCGGACGGGCACGGCGGCTTCTGCGCAGGCGCGGATCGAGCCCGGCTCCTTCCGGCTGCTCACCGGCGAGGAGCTCGTGCGGGAGTACGCGCCCGGAGACGGCTGGCCGAAGTGCTTCTGCTCGGCCTGCGGCAGCGCACTCTGGAGCAAGTACCCGGATACGGGCGACGTAGGGAGCGTCCGGCTGGGGCTCTTCGACCCGGGCCACGGGATCCGGCCTCAGTGGCGCACGTTCGTCGACTACGCCTGCGAATGGGAGCCGATCCCCGATGACGGCCTCGAGCGCTACCCCGAAGGCAAGCCGCGCTAGGCGCGGCACTTCCGCCTAGACCGGGCTGACGGCGTCGAGGTCTCGCTGGGCCGGGTGAGAAGGCCGGCCGAAGTAGAAACCCTGCGCCTGCTGGCACCCGAGCTTGCGCACGATCGTGTGCTGCTGGGAGGTCTCGATTCCCTCGGCGACGAGGTTGAGCTCGAGCGCGTGGCCGAGGTCGATGATGCCCTTGAGGAGTACGAGGTCGCCGTCCTCGCTGGCGACGTTCGCCGTGAAGCTCCGGTCGATCTTGACTACGTCGATCGGGAACTGCCGCAGATACGAGAGCGACGCATAGCCCGTCCCGAAATCGTCGAGGGCGAGGACGACACCGAGCTCCTTGATCGTCTGGAGCGTCTGGGCGACGCGCTCGTCGGACGCGAGCAGCGTGCTCTCCGTGAGCTCGAGGGTGAGGAGGCTCGGCAGCAGCGCCGACGAGTCGAGCGCGCGGTGGACGTGGCGGAGGAAGTCGGGGTGGTGCAGCTGGCGGGCCGAGACGTTCACCGACATGTGCATCGGGCGACCGTGCAGACGGCAGAGGCGCGTGGCCTCCGTGCACGCCTCCGTCAGCACCCACTCGCCCAGACCGACGATAAGGCCCGTCTCCTCGGCGAGGGGAATGAACTCGCCGGGCGGAAGCTCGCCCGCGGTCGGGTGCTCCCAGCGCACGAGTGCCTCGTAGCCGATGATCTCGTACTGGTCGAGATCGACGACCGCCTGGTAGTCGAGCCGGAACTCGCCGCGGACGATTCCCTCTCGTAGCTCGGCGATCCTCTGCGAACGCTCGACGGCGACGCGATCGAGCTTCGGCTCGAAGAACGCATAGCCGATCTCGGGATGGCCCTTCGCCCGGTACATCGCGATATCGGCCTCCTTGAGCAGCGTCTCGTCGTCGCTGCCGAAAGCGATGCCGATGCTCGCGCTCGTGTAGAGCGCCCCCGAGCCGCTCTCCAGCGGCTTGCCGATCTCCTCGAGCAGCCGCTCGGCCACGCCCACGGCGTCCTCGGGCGTGACGGGTTCGGTCAGGACGACCGCGAACTCGTCACCGCCGAGGCGGGCGGCCGTGTCGCCGGGTCGCACCGACTGCTCGATCCGCCTGCCGATCTCGTGCAGCACGTCGTCGCCGAGGTCGTGGCCCCAGCGGTCGTTGATCCCCTTGAAGTCGTCGAGGTCGATGTAGAGGAGCCCGGTCCCGTGCTCGTCGTCGTGCCGGAGCATGACGGCGTGGCGGAGCCGTTCGTGGAAGAAGGCGCGATTCGCGAGGCCGGTCAGCGGGTCGTAGAGCGCGAGCTGCCGAAGCTGTATCTCCGCCTCGCGCTCGCGCGTGATGTCGAGGAGGTAGCCCTGCAGGTGGAGAGGCTGCCCGTGCTCGTCGAGCACGACCACGCCCTCGTCCCGGAGCCAGACGACGCGCCCGTCACGGGCGATCAGGCGGTACTCGAGGCTGAGGGGCTCGTGCGTCTCCTGCGTGTGCGCGTGGGAGGCGAGCACCCGGTCACGGTCGTCCGGGTGGAGCAGGCGTGAGAACAGATCGGCCTCCGACGCCCATTCCTCGACGCTGTAGCCCAGGAGCGGTTCGATCTGCCGGCTCGTGAAGATGTTCGAGCTGACCGCGTCGAGCTCGTCGACGTAGACGACGAGTGGCAGCTGCTCGATCAGCGTGCGGTAACGACGAGCAACCTCGTCAGGGGTCGGGCGGTCGTCGTCGGACCCCCGGAAAGCAACCGGCACCGCGGACACGAGGACGAAATCGGCCAGATGGGGCTAGTCCGGCTCCCCCGGAAGGGGTATCGGGCTTTTAGTACGCGCGCCCGGTCAAGGCCTTCGCTACCGCGAAGCAGACGACGATCAGCACCGTTACCAGGAGGACGATCGTCCCGAGTGTGACGGGCACCATCCGCCACGGGTGCTCGTCGAAACCCGGATGGACATGCGGATGCGGCAGATGCGGGTGCAGATCATGCGGCCTGTGGACGTGCAGCACAACAGCCACCTCCTCGTGCCGACTGCCGCGTTTCTACCGTGTTCGCGCCAGCGCCAAACGAGGCGCCGGCGCGGTTGCTATGTCAAAGCGCTCAGGGCTAGGCGGGCACCTTGGACGGATCGGGGACGATCCGGATGTACGGCTTCGGCTCCTCCCACTCGCCGAACAGCTCCTTCGCCTCGTCGTTCGAGACCGAGCCCGCGATGATCACGTCGTCGCCCTGCTGCCAGTTGGCCGGGGTCGACACCTTGTGCTGCGCCGTGAGTTGGAGCGAGTCGATTACGCGCAGCACCTCGTCGAAGTTCCGGCCCGTCGTCATCGGATAGACGAGGATCAGCTTGATCTTCTTGTCCGGCCCGATCACGAACACGTTGCGGACGGTCTGGTTGTCGGCGGGCGTCCGGTCCTTCGCGTCGCCGGATGTGCCGGCCGGGAGCATGTCGTAGAGCGTTGCGATCGTGAGGTACGGGTCACCGATGAGCGGATAATTGGGCGCCGTTCCCTGCGTCTCTTCGATGTCCCGCGCCCATGCCTCGTGGTCTCCCGCCGAGTCGACGGAGAGGCCGATGATCTTGACGTTGCGACGGTCGAACTCGGCCTTGATGTTCGCCATGTATCCGAGCTCGGTCGTACACACGGGCGTGAAGTCCTTCGGGTGCGAGAACAGCACCGCCCACGAATCGCCGAGCCAGTCGTGGAAGTGGATCGTGCCCTCCGTCGTCTCCGCCTCGAAGTCGGGCGCCGTGTCGCCGATCTTCAGTCCCATCTCTCCTCCTTTTCGGGCGACCCTAGCGGCCGCAGCGAACGCGTCGCAACCGCGACGACCAACGCGTAAAACGTCCGTAAGCCCGCGGTGCTTCCGCTTCCTGTGCGTTGTCGCGAACGAGCATGCTCCGGCTGTGAGCCGCCATCGGCACTCCCGCCTCTTCCGCGAGGTGAACAACCGGATCTACGACCTGCTCGAGTCGGCTGAGCCCGACCTGCCGGGCGAGTTCCTCTGCGAGTGCGGCCGCGACTGCGGGCGGCGGGTGCTGCTCCTACCCGCGGAGTTCGCGAATCTGAGGCAGGCCGGCCAGGCGGTCCGGTCGCCGGACTGCCGCCGGCGAACGGAGCTGGCCGGCGGCGTTCCTGCGCTGGGCTAGCCGGGGCGCGCTGCCGCCGAGGAGGGGTGACTCGGACCCGATGGCGCGCGACAATGTGCGCATGGCCGCCTGCGCACAGTGCGGTGCCGAGCTTCCGGCCGACGCACGCTTCTGCCCTAGCTGCGCGGCGCCCGTGGAGCGCAGCTCTGAGCCCGCTGAAGAACGGAAGGTGGCGACCGTTCTCTTTGCCGACCTCGTGGGATCTACGGCCCTCGCTTCCGAGCAGGATCCGGAGCGGACTCGAGCCCTGCTCGACCGCTTCTACGACGCGATGGCGAAGGAGATCGAGCAGGCCGGCGGCACGGTGGAAAAGTTCGTGGGCGACGCCGTGCTGGCGGCGTTCGGCGCTCCGGCTGCGCTCGAGGACCACGCGGAGCGGGCTCTGCACGCGGCGCTCGGCATGCAGCGGCGGCTGCGTGAACTGTTCGGCGAGGGTCTTGGCCTGCGGATCGGGGTCAACACCGGCGAGGTGGTGGTCGGCCGCCCCAGGGAAGGGTCCTCCTTCGTCACGGGCGATGCCGTGAACGTCGGCGCGCGGCTCGAGCAGGCCGCGGGGCCGGGCGAGATCCTCGTCGGCGAGCGGACGGCAGCGGCAGTTCGTGGCGCGTTCGAGCTCGCCGAGCCGGTGACCGTCGAGGCCAAGGGGAAGCCGGAGGGAGTGCCGGCGCAGCGGCTCGTCCGCGCGCTCTCGCTCATGCGGCCGCGCGGCGTCGGGGGGCTGCGTACGGTGTTCGTCGGCCGGGACGCGGAGCTCGGGCAGCTGCAGGAGTGGTACAGGCGATGCGTCGCCGAGGGCCGGCCGCAGCTGGTCGTGATCGTCGGTGACGCAGGCGTCGGCAAGACCCGGCTCGTCCGCGAGCTGTGGGCCTGGCTCGCGGAGCAGGAGCCGCAACCGCTGCAACGCACCGGGCGCTGTCTGTCCTACGGGCACGGCACGACCTACTGGCCGCTCGCAGAGGTGCTGCGCGAGCACTTCGAGCTGCAGGAAGACGACGGGCCCGACGTGGCTCTCGAGCGGTTCGGGCGCTTCCGCTACCTCGGGCTCACCCTCGGGCTCGACGTCGCCGAGGGACTCCACCCGCTCGCCGCGCGCGAACGGTTGCATGACTCCTGGGCGGAGCTCCTGCACGAGCTCGCGGCGGAGAGGCCCACGGTCCTCCTGATCGAGGACGTCCACTGGGCCGAGGACGATCTGCTCGATCTCATCGACTCGCTCGCCGCGCAGGTGGACGGGCCGCTGCTCGTGCTCGCGACTGCACGACCGGAGCTGCTCGAGCGGCGTCCCGCATGGCATCGGTGGGCGCTGTCGCTCGAGGCGCTGCGCGAGTCCACGGCGGGCGAGCTGCTCGACGGGCTCGTTGGCCTCGAGCTGCCGCCTCAGCTTCGCGCCGCGATCGTGGATCGAGCGGAGGGTAATCCGTTCTTCGTGGAGGAGCTGCTCGCGACGCTCATCGATCGCGGCGTTCTCCAGCGACAGAACGGCGGCTGGACATGCAAGGAGCTGCCCGAGGGATTCGCGGTTCCGGACACCGTGCAGGCCGTCCTCGCCGCGCGTATCGACCTGCTGCCGGCGGCCGAGAAGGCGGCTCTCCAGGCCGCGGCGGTGATCGGCCGCGTCTTCTGGACCGGGCCGGTATACGAGCTCGTCTACGGACCCCCCGACTTCGACCTGCTCGCCGAGCGCGACTTCGTCCGTCGCCGCCCCGGCTCGTCGCTGAGCGGAGAGCGCGAGTACGCCATCAAGCACGCGCTCACTCGCGAGGTCGCGTACGCGAGCCTCCCGAAGGCGCGGCGCGCGCGCCTCCACGCAGCGTTCGCCGGATGGCTGGAACGGAGCGGCGAGGGCAACGACGAGCACGCCGCGCTCCTGGCCCACCATTTCGCCGAGGCTGTGCGGCCGGAGGATCTCGATCTCGCGTGGGCAGGCCGTGAGGACGAGGCGGCGGAGCTCCGCGCGCAGGCGCTCGCGTGGTCGAAGCGCGCCGCCGAGCTCGCGATCGGCCGCTATGAGATCGACCAGGGACTCGCGCTTCTCCATCGGGCGGTGCAGCTCGAGGCAAATCCCGCGGAGCAGGGCCGGCTCTGGTACGAAATCGGTCGCGCAAGCGCCTTGAAATACGACGGCGAGGGTTTCGTCGCGGCGATGGAGAAGGCGCTCGAGCTCGGGGCCCCGGGCGGCGACGTGTACGCCGAGCTGGGCTACCAGGTCGTCCAGCGTGCGGGCATGTGGCTGAAACGTCCCGACACGACCGTCGTCAACAGCTGGATCGACAAGGCTCTGGAGCTGACGGAGGAGGGGTCGAGGGCGCGGGCGAAGGGGCTTGTCGCGCACGCGGTGTGGCCGGAGAACGTCGAGGCCACGGCGCGAGAGGCGCTCGAGCTCGCCGAGCAGCTCGGCGACGTCGAGCTACGAGCGCGTGCGCTCGAGGCCCTCATGTTTGCCGCGTGGGCGGCGACCGATTACGAGCGGGCGCTCTCCGCGATCGAGCAGATGCACTCGCTCCTGCCGGAGATCCAGGACCCTGACCTGCGCGCGAACCTCGACTTCGGCAGCGCATGGGTCCTTACGGGTGCCTGTCGGTTCGACCGCGCGCAGCGGTCTGTGGAACGGCTCGAGGAGACCGCGCAGGGCCTCACGCCGCACCACCGGTTGCACGGCATCGGCAACCGCGTGCGCTTCGAGTCGCTTCGCGGTTCCTGGGACGAGACGCGCGGGCTCGTCCCTCGGCTCGAGGAGACCGTGGAGGCGAACCTCGCCACTCCCTGCCCCCTGAACGTCGAGTCGTTGCTTTTCAGCGCTGCGGCCGCCGCTCTCGCGGGCGACGACGAGGAGTCCCTTCGCCTCGAGGGTAAGGCGGAGGGCATCGGGATGGAGGGCTACGGCCTCTTCTTCGATCCTCCGCGACTGCAGATTGCCCTCGCCCGAAGCGATCTCGAGAATCTCCGGCGTCTCGTCGACGGCCTCGACGAGGAGCAGCTCGAGCCGTGGGCGTATCTCAGCCGGTCGCCACTCTTCGACGCGCTCGTCGCGCTCGGCGAGCGGGAACGTATCGAGGCAGACGCTCCTTTCTGGATCGAGCACGGCTCCTACGCAAGCCCATTCGCACTGCGCGCTCTCGGGCTCGTGCGTGAGGACGACGCCCTCGTCGAGCAGGCGGCGCAGGAGTTCGACGCGATGGGCCTCGGCTGGCACGCCCAGCGGACACGCGAGCGGAAGATCGTCGGCTGAAACGCGAAGCGGCCGCATCCCCGACTGCGGCCGCTTCGATTCGCTTCGTCCCTAACTCGCTGCGCCCAGGACGATGACGTGGAACGCCTTCGCCAGGGTCGGGAGGGCCGTCGCGAGGTCGCCCGAGACCCTCAGTGGTGCGCGGAATTTGACCATCCCCTTGGTGCCATCCGCGAGCGTCGCGGTGCCGTTCGCGAACGTGATCCTCGTGTTCGACGCGACCGCGAAGTTGAGCGTGTCGCCCTTGAGCAACCGGCCGTGATAGTTCGAATGCGACACGGTGATCGAGATCGACCCATCGGCCGTCGACGAAGCCGCGACGAAGCTCGAGAGTGTTCCCTTGAGGACGTACATGACCTTCGGAGCGGACTTGCCGCGTGTCTGGCTTGGGGTGCCCTTCGCGAATGCGACGCTTGTCGGAATCGCGAGTGCCACAGCCAGCACGACGATGAGCTTCTTCATTCAATCACTCCCTTGCTCGCGGGTTGGTTCAGCGGACCTAATCGTCACGACGACATGTCAACTACACCCCAAGCCGGTGTAAGCCGAACGTAAAGCGCCCCACTGCCGTTCAACAGCATGATCAGATTTCGCTCCTGCGTATCGGGTATCTGCGGCCGGTGTGCTCGAGCGCTCCTGCCATTCCATTCACATCTATCTCTAATGAATCTCGCCGCCGACATCCGTAGTCTGCTCGCGTGAACGGGCTCCGATTGCTCAGGCGCAGCACTGAATGGACGCATGCGGAGGAGCTCCGTTCGCTCTTCGTCGTCTCCCTGCCGCGCTCGCTTTCGAGCCTTCTGTACGTCGCGGCGGCGCGCGCAATCGGTCTTGCGGAGCCCGCCTGGACGAGCGACGGAGAGATCCTCAACCGCGACCGCGTGCCGAGGCGGCTGCAGTGCCTTGCCCCCGCGGACGAGCGCTTCACCCTGCTCGGTTCGGCGCCGGACGCCTTCGCGGGCATGACGACCTACCTGGACAGCACGGCGCGGCGGCAAGGTTTTGCGTACAAGGATGTCGTGCAGCCGTTCGTGATCGGGGGCTGGGAGGGGCTCGGCGACTTCGAGGTGCTCAAGGTGCGCCGGAACGTGGCGGAGGTCGCCTACACGATGCTGAAGCGGAAGTGGGTCTATCCGGCGCGTGCGGCGAGCGTGTTCGACGTTCATCCGTGGGCGCTCGTGGAGGGGCTCGTCCGCGCCGAGGCGGTGCTCGACGCGCTGCCGGGCGAGACGGTCGAATACGCGGACGCCGTTCTCGACCACGACCCGCTCGAGGCGGCGCTCCGCCGGCTGTATCCCGACGCGCCGGTCGCGCCGCTCCGCTACATCGACCACGGCTTCACCCGGACGCGCCGGCGTCTCGAAGCGGAACGGCGGGACTCGCTCGTCTTCCGCAGGCTCGAGTGGATCGTTTCCGCCGTGCGGGAACGGCTGCGCTTCGACGACCCGCGCGAGGAGATCGCCGCCGAGGCGCTGCCCTAGGAGGGTTTGGCGGGCCCGAGGCGGAAGCCGAGCAATGCGACTGCGCCGACGACGAGCGTCGGGACGATGATCACGCCGCGATAGAGAAGCACCGCTGCGACGACGTGTGCATGCGGCGCGCCGAAGCCGACGAGCGTCCCGATCATCCCCAGCTCGACGACGCCGATCCCGCCCGGGGTGAGAGGGAGGGAGCTGATCAGTCGGCCGATCGCCCACGCGAGAAATGTCTCACTCGGCGGCAGGCTTCCCACCGAGATTCCGACCGCTCGTAGGCACAGCTCGAACACGACATACGCGGTCAGCTGGTTGGCTAGCGTGGCCGCCGTCAGGGACGGCCAGCGTCGACGGAGGTGTGAGAGCCGCTCCTCCCGCAGGCGCACGAGCGCCTCGCCGCTCCAGGCCGGCGGGGTTCTGTGGAGGAGTCGTGCGAGGCGCGTCCCAACGCGGCCCGCGGCGTCGCCGAGCCGGAGCGCTGCGGCCGGGCTCCGCAAGGCTGCGATCGCGAAGCCGGCGAGCACTGCGGCGGCGGCGCCGCTCACACCGGCGATCGCGGCAGTCGAGCCCGAGAGGTGGCCGGTGCCGAGCACGAGGGCGGCGCCCACGAGCGGGTAGAGAAGGATCGTCACCTGGCTCCAGATGCCGGTCAAGGCGACAGCGAAGCCGGCCGCTCCCGCACTGACCCGCAGCCGCCGCAGGAGCCCGAAGGAGATGGCCATCCCGAGCGGCGCGCCTCCGGGCAAGACCGTCGTCAGCGCGGTCGACGCCTGCGTGAAGCCGAGCGCGCTGCGCCACGAGAGCTGCGGCAGGAGGGCGCGCCAGGGCAGAGCCGTGGTGATGACGTCGAGGGCCGCGCCTGCGGCGAGCCCTGCCGCCCACGGGGCGGAAACCGTCGCAAGCTGATTCCCGACGCTTCGGTAGCTCGCGATGCGCGGGAGGACTGCTGCGAAGACGCCGACTGCGAGCGCGACACCGAGCGCGCTGCGGAAGACGGCCCGGCGGGGACGCCGCATGGAAGCGAAGCGTAGTGCGGGCGGAGGAACGTGCAGCTCCCCCCGCCCGCCGGGTCGTCCCATTGCTCCCCTGTTCCCACAGTGGCTACCCGCGCGCTATCCGATCGAAACGGCTCTGCGCGTCCGCGCTGCTAGCCTCACCCACCGATGCCCGTCCTGGTCACCGGCGGCGCCGGGTTCATCGGTGCCCACGTTGCCCGCCATCTTCTTGCCGCCGGACACGATGTCGTCGTCCTCGACGATCTCAGCGGCGGCTACGAAGCGAATGTGGCCGACGGTGCGACCTTCGTCGCCGGCTCGGTCGTGGACCCCGAGCTCGTCGACGAGCTGTTTCGGGCGCACGAGTTCTCCCACGTCTTCCACCTCGCCGCCTATGCGGCGGAGGGGCTGTCGCACTTCATCCGGCGCTTCAACTACGCGAACAACGTTCTCGGCTCGGTCAACGTGCTCAACGCCGCCCTCCGCGCCGAGACCGTCGAGCGCTTCGTCTTCTCCAGCTCGATCGCCGTCTACGGCGCCGCCCAGACGCCGATGTCGGAGGAAACCGTCCCGGAGCCCGAAGACCCCTATGGAATCGGGAAGTACGCGGTCGAGCTCGACTTGCGCGCCGCGCAGCGGATGTTCGGCCTCGACTACACGATCTTCCGGCCGCACAACGTCTACGGCGAGCTCCAGAACCTCGCCGACCCGTACCGGAACGTGATCGGGATCTTCCTGAACCAGCTCCTGAGCGGCCGGCCGATGACGATCTTCGGCGACGGCCTGCAGACGCGAGCGTTCACTCACATCGACGACGTCGCACCCGTGATCGCCCACTCGATCGACGTCCCCGCCGCGGCGAACGAGGTCTTCAACGTCGGGGCCGACACTCCCTACACCGTCCTCGACCTCGCACACGCGGTCGCGCGCGCCCTCGACGTTGCCGAGCCGGAGATCGAGTTCCTTCCCGCCCGGGAGGAGGTCGTCCACGCGTTCTCCGACCATGAGAAGCTGCATCGCGTCTTCGGCCAAGAGCGGGCTGTGTCGCTCGAGGACGGCTTGCGCCGGATGGCGGAGTGGGCGCGCGAGGCCGGCGTCCACGAGGCGGTCCGCTTCGAGAGCGTCGAGGTGCTGCGGAACCTGCCGCCCTCCTGGGCTGCCGGTTTGACACAGACCGCTTAGTGGCGGACGTCTCCGTCTCACTCGTCAACACGAACTCCCGCGAGCTCCTGCTCGCCTGTCTCGATTCGCTGCGGGGGGTCGCTGCGGAGATCGTCGTCCTCGACAACGCGTCGGAGGACG
>VAXA01000181.1 GCA_005883365.1 Actinomycetota bacterium | reverse complement strand
CACGACCGCGACCTCCTGCTGCGGAAGCTCATCGACTCGCAGTACGTCCGCAACGACACGATGCTCGGCCGCGGCCGCTTCCGCGTGAAGGGAGACGTCGTCGAGGTGCAGCCGGCGAACCAGGAGACGGCATACCGCATCTCGTTCTTCGGCGACGAGGTGGAGGGGATGACGCACTTCGACCCGCTCACGGGCGAAGTGCTCGCCAAGCTCGACAACCTCTCGATCTGGCCGGCGACGGAGTACGTCACGTCGCAGCCGACGGTCGAGCGGGCGGTCGACGAGATCCGGCACGAGCTCGAGGCGCAGGTCGCGCACTTCGAGGAGGAGGGGAAGCTGCTCGAGGCGCACCGGATCCGGCAGCGCACCGAGTACGACCTCGAGATGTTGCGCGAGCTCGGCTTCTGCAACGGGATCGAGAACTACTCGCGCATCCTCGAGGGCCGCGCCGCCGGCACTCACCCATTCACGCTGCTCGACTACTTCCCGAGCGACTTTGTGGTTTTCGTCGACGAATCCCATCAGACCGTGCCACAGCTCGGCGGCATGTACGAGGGCGACCGCTCGCGCAAGCAGACGCTCGTCGACTTCGGCTTCCGGCTCCCCTCGGCGCTCGACAACCGGCCGCTCCGCTTCGACGAGTTCCTGCGCAAGGTGCCGCAGCTCGTGTTCGTCTCGGCGACGCCGGGGTCGTTCGAGCTCCGGAACTCGGCGGTCGTTGCCGAGCAGCTGATCCGGCCGACCGGCATCGTCGACCCGGACGTGGCGCTGCGGGCGACAAAGAACCAGATCGACGACCTCCTCGGCGAGATCCGCGCGCGCGAGGCCGCGGGCGAGCGGGTCCTCGTCACCACGCTGACGAAGAAGATGGCCGAGGACCTGACCGACTACCTGCTCGAGTCGGGCGTGAAGGCGCGGTACCTCCACTCCGAGATCGACACGCTCGAACGGATCCAGATCATCCGCGAGCTGCGGCTGGGCGAGTTCGACGTCCTCGTCGGCGTCAACCTCCTTCGCGAGGGGCTCGACCTGCCGGAGGTGTCGCTTGTCGCGATCCTCGACGCCGACAAGGAGGGCTTCCTGCGCGGGCGGACGAGCCTGATCCAGACGATCGGCCGCGCGGCGCGGAACGTGCACGGCAAGGTGCTGATGTACGCCGACAAGCAGACCGAGGCGATCAAGGCCGCGCTCGACGAGACGAACCGCCGCCGTGTCGTCCAGCTCGCGTACAACGAGGAGCACGGGATCGTGCCGGAGACGATCGCGAAGGGGGTCTCCGACATCGCCGAGTTGCTCCAGCTGGAGTCGCCGACGGTGCCGTCGCGACGGCGGCGAGGCGCGACGAAGGTCGAAGGGATGTCGCGCGAGGAGCTCGAGAAGCTCGTCGTCACGCTCGAGGAGGAGATGTACCTCGCGGCCGAGGAGCTGCGGTTCGAGTACGCAGCAAAGCTGCGGGACGAGGTCAAGGACCTGCGGCGCGAGCTGCAGGCGCTCGAGCAGACCGCCGCCTAGATGAGTATGCGGAGGTTGAGTACCCACGCCGTCATTGCTGCAGCGGTGGCGGCGCTGGCCGCCGGCGCCGCGGCCGGAAGCGGCCAACAGGGGCGGCAGGAGTCGAAGGGATATCCCTCGGTTCCGCGGAGTCGCCTCAAAGGCTCGATCGCATACTCCAAGGGCGGCGCGATCTGGGTGATGCGAGCTGACGAGACCGGCCGGCGGCAGATCACGCATCCGCATGGCGGAGAGGACTTCGACCCGAGCTTCTCGCCCGATGGAAAGCGAATCGTCTTCCGCACGAGTCGCGGCCACTATGTGCCGGACACTTCCGGTAGCGGTGCCGAGGGCATCTTCGTTGTCGACGTCCGCACAGGTCGCGAGACGGAGATAGAGCCGAAGCTCGGCGGCCTCTTCCCAGTGTGGTCTCCGACTGCGGACGAGATTGCCCTGACGGCTCGCAGAGCCACGAAAGAGTCGCTGATCATCGTCCGCCCCGACGGGTCGCTTGTCCGCGACCTTCAGGTTCCGACCTCCGCAGCGGAGGCTTCGGTGTGGTCACCTGACGGCCGGAGCATCGCCTACGCCGGCCATGACGGCGACGGCAACTGGGCTGTCTGGGTTGCCGGCGCCGACGGATCGAACGCACGGCAACTCACGTTTCCGACTCTCGTCGAGCCGCGCGGTTCCGCCGGAGAGTCTCCCGAGGCATGGTCGCCTGACGGCCGACGGATCCTCTACGGATCGGCCCAGCCCTCGCACCACGGTCTCTACACGATCCCACCCAGTGGGGTCGGTGCGCCCCGGAAAGTCACGGGATTGGCAATGAGCGCGCCGGCGTGGCTTCCAGACGGGCATATTGTCGTCGCGCGCTTCAAGGGCAACGCCGCATATCCGACGTGGCTCGAGATGGGCGCCGGTGGGCGCAACATCAGGTCGCTCCCAAGCCTTGGCCACCTCGGCGACCCGATCGACTGGTGGTGGCCGCGCCATTGACCTAGCTCGCCGCAACGAGTTCCACGCACTCGGCGTGCTGCTGCTGATGCCGGCTGTTGCCACCGGCGGTAGCCGCGCTACGCTCCGCGGATGGTCGGAGCAGTGCTCGGCGCCATCCTCATTGCCTTCATCACCGGCGCCCTCGCGCGCTTTGCCCTGCCGGGGCCGGACCCGATGCCGCCCTGGCTGACGATCGCGATCGGTCTCGGCGGCAGCGCGATCGGCTACGGAATCGTCCTCGGGATCGGCGGGCGGGACTCGGCCTCCTGGTCGGGGCTCGCGAGCTTCGCCGCCGCCGTCGGGCTCGTCGTGATCTACCGCCGCTTCGTCCAGAAGCGACCGCTCTGGGGGAAGGACGCCTACCGGTTCCCGGAACGCGGCTTCGGCGTCGACGCCTACCGCGAGCGGCTGAAGCGGGCCGGCATCGACCCGGACCAGATCGGGATCCACGGGTTCGGGGCTCTGCAGCAGAGGCCCATGCAGCCGCCGTTTGGGACGGCCCACGTCCCTTCCGGCGACCATCCGACCGACAACCCGGCGCACTATCTCGGCCTGCTCGAGGAGCTGCACGATTCGGGCGTTCTCGACGACGACGAGTACACGGCGGCGCGGACGCGGCTGCTCGAAAGCCTGCGGGCCTAGGGAGCCGAATGGTGCTCTGGTTCATCCTCGCGCTCGCCTTCGAGGGACTGATCGTGGGCGCGCTCGCGCGGCTGGCGCTGCCGGGACCCGACCCCATGGGGATCCTCGCCACGATCGGCCTCGGCCTCGCCGGCTCGTTCGTCGGCGGAATCATCTCGTGGCTCTTCCTCGGCCACGTCGGCGGGATCATCATCTCCGTCCTCGCCGCGACGCTGCTGCTCTACCTCCACCGCCGCTACGTCCAGCACCGGCCGTTGACCGGTCCGGGCGCCCACCAGCTCCCGCCGCGCTAGCGGAAAAAGCGCCGTTCGGCGCCGAGTGTCCAGTCGCCGCGCGACCAGCGGAAGGTGCGGACGACGATCGCGTCGGCGTCAGCCTCGTGGACGTGGACTCCGCGCGCCTCGCCCAGCCTTCGCGGCCGGGGCTGCCCGAGGCCCGGAGCGACCGCGACTACGGCCGTGCGCGTCTCGTCGCCGACGACCTCGAAGTCGTGCCGCTCGCTCACCGCCGCCTGGTGGATGTGTCCGGCGAGGATGAGATCTGCTCCCGCCTCCACCAGCGCGCGCAGCACGCGGTTGCGCCGTGAGACGGGTCGCTTGCGGGCCGCCCGCCACGGCGCGCCGAGCAGGTGGTGGTGGAGGACAGCCACGCGGAGCGCGCCCGTCTCGGCGGCGGCGAGCCGTTCGGCCGCCCGGTCGAGCTGCGCGCGGCTCAGCGCGCCGCCCTGCTGGCGAAAGGCCCGGGCCGAGTTGAGCCCCACGGCGTAAAGCCCGGGCGACGACGCCGTCGGCTCGGTCGTCTCCCAGATCCGCTCGAACTCCGCCCACGGATGCACGAAGCGCGCCGGT
>VAXA01000184.1 GCA_005883365.1 Actinomycetota bacterium | reverse complement strand
GTCTGTTGTAAATGTCGAGCCGCCGCAGGTGGAGGCTCCAAAGACAGAGCTGGTGATTCTCCCACTTTCGGGCGAGAGTCAACAACACGCCAGGGGTCATTCCGGAACACTGGCCCAGGCGAGCCTGCGTCTGGGGCCGGCGGAGGGCTTCGCTTATGCCCTCGTGGCGACCGAGTAGAGGCGCCACTCGCCCGGCACGCCCTTGAGCTCGTGCAGGCCGCGGTCCTCGAACTCGAGCCCCGAGCCTGCGACGAGGTCCTTGACGGTGCTCGAGACGAGCACCTCGCCGGGGCCGGCCTCGGCGGCCACGCGCGCGCCGATCGAGACGGCGATTCCCGTCACCTTGCCGTCGAGGAGCTCGCACTCGCCCGTATGGAGGCCGGCGCGGATCTCGAGGCCGAGCTCGGCCACGGCCTCGCGTGCTGCGCATGCGCACCGAATGGCCCGCGCGGGACCGTCGAAGCGGGCAAAGAACCCGTCGCCCGCGGTGTCGAGCTCGACCCCGCGGAAGCGCGCAAGCTGGCCGCGGATCTGCCCATGGTGCTGTTCGAGCAGCTCTCGCCAGCCTCTGTCCCCGAGCTCCGCCGCCTTCGCTGTCGAGCCGACGAGGTCGGTGAAGAGCACCGTCGCCAGGACGCTCTCGGGCTCGACCTCCTCGTCCGCATCGGCCGCGGTGCAGACCGGGACGAGAAAGCGCTCGAGCTCGTCGCAGAGCCGCCCGAGATCGGCGCCTGCGGGAAGATGGTCGACTCCCGCCAGCTCGACGGCTCGGGCGGCGGGAATCCGTTCCGCGAGGTAACGAGAGGCCTCGACCGGCACGACGCGGTCGCTGTCGCCGTGGATCACGAGGGTCGGCACGCGAATCGCCGGCAGCACCGGCCGGACGTCGATCTCGGCGTTCATGCGGTTGAGCGCGATCATCATCGAGGGGCTGACGCAGTGCCGGTAATAGTCGACATTCTCCGCAGGCCCCTCGCCGAAGCGCCGGGTGAACAGGTCGACCGCCTTGTCCCTCGGCCCGAACAACTCGAGGTCCGCCTCGAGCAAGCCGCGGTAGGCCTCCGCCGTCCAACCCCAGGGATAATCGGGTGCCCACATGGCCCGCGCATAGCCGCCCCAGAGAACGAGCGCAGCGGTCCGCTCCGGGTACGTGGCCGCGAAGAGAACGCTCATGGGAACGCCCTCCTCGAGCCCGATGATCGCGGCTCGCTTCGAGCCTGCGGCATCCATGACCCCCCGCAGGTCGTCCATCCGCGTCTCGAGCGACGGAACGCCGTCCACCGGGTCGGACATCCCGGTGCCCCGCTTGTCGAAGACGATGAGACGCGCGAACGACGCCAGCCGGCGGCGGAGGTCGCCGTGCCGCGGCGTCTCCCAACCGAGCTCCACGTGCGAGACATAACCGGGCACGAAGACGACGTCGAACGGACCGTCGCCCGCGACCTGGTAGGCGATGTTGACGTCGCCGCTCCGGGCGTACCACGTCTCCGGAACGTCCATCTAACCGAAGTCTCCGCTACTCGGCCAGCGCCCGCAAGTCGGCTCCCGGGCCGCCACGCCCACTCGCACGCTCGCGAAACGACGGTGACGACTCAGGGGTCATTCCGGAACACTGGCCCATGCGAGCGTCAGTGATCTCCGAGCCGCCTAGACCGCAACCAGGAAGCCAAGCGCCGCAGAACGCTCGCGTAAACGGCCCTCTCCTCATGCCACTGCCCGCTGGCTACCTCTGCCCAAGCAAGGAGCGCGACGGCAGCGCTCGACATCTCGGTCCGTGACCGCGTGATCACCGAGGAAGCCGCCGTCTTTGTATCGCGGGCGACGCGAGTGTTCAGCTGGAAGGAGTCAGGAGAAATCGCCTACGAGCAAGCAGCCGAAGCGCGAGCGACGATAGACGCCGGGCAAGTGATCAAACTCGAATTGCTGTAGGTACCTCCAGCCCCAGCTCGGGGACATTCCCGAACAAGGACGCTGGAACCTGGGCGGCGGACGTAGGATCGACGAAACCGTCCAGAGGAGGAATCGATGGCAGTCGCCTACATCCAGGAGTTCGCGATCGGGGATCGCTCCACCACGAACTATGACTTCGTCGCCCAGCAGATCGGTCAGGGACCCTTCGACGGACTGATCGCGCATACGGCCGGTTTCGACGACGAGGCGGGCGTGTTCCGGATCTTCGACGTGTGGGAGACGCGGGAGCAGGCCGACCGGTTCCTCGCCGAGCATGTGCAGCCACTCGTCGAGCAGGGCCCGGGTGCCTTCCCCAATCCGGACGCCTTCACAATGCCCAGCAGAGACGGCTTCTACGAGCTCCACGACGTGGTTGGCGGATAAAGAGAGGTAGCTGCGCGGTCAGCTGCGGCGCCGGCGGGAGCGGCGGCCACGTCGCTGTGTGCGCCGGAGCGTGTCGAGCTCCGCGAGGGCCGCGCCCGCGCCGCGTGCGACCGTCGTCAGCGGCTCCGGGTCGCGGCTGACAGGGAGGCCCGTCTCGCCGCCTACGAGCTCGGGGAACCCCGGCAGCAGCGTGCTCCCGCCGACCAGCGTGACGCCGCGGTCGGCGATGTCCGAGGCGAGCTGGGCCGGCGTCTGCTCGAGCAGCTCCTTGAGCGCCGAGACGATCCGGTTGAGGGGCCGCTCGAGCGCCTGCCGGACCTCGTCCTCGCCAAGCGTGATGCGGGCGAGCATCCCGGTCGACATGTAGCGGCCGGCGACCTCGGTCTCCGGGGCCGCGGCGTGCCCCGCGAGCGCGCTCCCGACCTCGAGCTTCACCCGCTCGGCCTGCTCGTGGCCGACGAGCAGCCGGTGCTGGTCCTGGACGAAGCGGACGACCGCGTCGTCGAGGTCGTAGCCGCCCACCGGCAGCGAGGTCGAGACGACGATCCCGCCTAGCGCGATCACCGCCATCTCGCTCGTGCCGCCGCCGACGTCCACCACGAGCGACGCGACCGCGTCCTCCACCGGCAGCTCGGCGCCGATCGCGCCCGCCATCGCCTCCTCGATCAGGTGCGCCTCGCGCGCGCCCGCCGCCAGCGTCGCCTCGACGACGGCATCTCGCTCGACCTGCGTCAGGCCGCTCGGGACACAGACGATCACCGCTCGGCGGAGCCCGCTGCCGCCGACCCGGCGGACGAAGTGGCCCAGCATCTGCTCGGTGGTCTCGAAGTCCGCGATCACGCCGTGGCGCAGGGGTCGGGTGGCGACGATCGTCGCCGGCGTGCGGCCGAGCATCTGTCGCGCCTTCTCGCCGACGGCGTAGACCTGTCCGGTCTGCTGGTCCATGGCCACGACGGACGGCTCGAAGAGGACGATGCCCTCGCCGCGGCGGAAGACGACGGTGTTCGCCGTCCCGAGGTCGACGGCCAGATCGGTACCGGAGACGAGCGTGGGCAATCTCATGCGTGTTCCTTCGCCGCATCGACCTCGCGGCACAGTGCGCGGCCGCAGCGGACGGGAAACCGTAGCCGCCTCTCGAGTCCCGCCGAGACCGCAGGGGCAAACGTGCCCAGGCCGCTCTACTCGTTGTGGCTGAACCCGAGGTTGAGGAGTGTCCTCGCGTCGCCGTAGATATTCGGCGAGTCGAGGACGACCGCGATCAGCGTCCGGCCGTGCCTTGTGGCAGACGCGACGAGGCACCAGCCAGATGCGGACGTGTAGCCCGTCTTGACGCCGTTCGCGCCGCGGTACGCGTGCAGCAGGAAGTTGTTATTGAGGTAGATCTTCGAGTTCGTCGGCCGCGACCACCGCACCTGGATTCGCTTCGTCCCTACGAGCCGGCCGAAGCGCCGGTTCCGGAGGGCGTAGCGCGTGAGGGCGGCGAGGTCCCACGCCGTCGAGTAGTTGCCCTGGTCGATCACGCCGCTCGGGCTCCGGAAGTGCGAATCGCGGAGCCCCAGGCTTCGGGCCTCAGCGTTCATCTGGCGCAGGAACGCCCGAATCGACCCTGCGGAGGAGATGGCGAGCTGCGCCGCGTCGTCGTTGCCGGAGTAGAGGAGCAACGAGTAGAACAGCTTCCACGCCTTGACGCGCTCGCCGGGGCGGAGGCCCTCCTTCACCAGGGGAACGGTCGTCACCCTCTTGTCGACGGTGACCGTGCTGTCCCACGGCACCTCGCGCAGCGCGAGGGTCGCGGTCATGATCTTCGTCAGCGACGCGATCTTCCGCCGCTCGTGGGCGCGCTTCGCCCATAGGACGCGGCCGGTTTGCGCGTCGACGACGATCGCGGCGGGTGCATGGACGCGAACGTCCACTCTCCCTTCCAGGAGCGGCGCTCCGGTCAGGAGCGGGAGTGGCCGTGCCGCAATGGAGTGCGACACCGTCGGTGTGACCGGCGTTGTTGCGGGATGCCGTGCGACGGCAGGATGGTGCGGTCCGGTCGCGGACCGCCGCCCGAGCCAGATGCCCGCGCCGGCGGCGAGCAGAACGACGAGGGCGAACAGCGCGACCCTCCCGGCCCGGTAGCGGCGCCTCCGGCGCCGCGGTGCGACCGGCGTCAGAACGTCCAACGACACGGTCCGATGCTAACGAGGTGGGCGGCGGGCCTCCGGGGCGCCGCTCCTAGAATGGCCGCCGTGCGCACGACGGCAGAGCTGCGGGAGGGGTTCCAGGCGTTCTTCGAGGAGAAGGGCCACCTGCGGCGGCCGTCCGCGTCGCTGATCCCGCGCGCCGACGACCGCTCGACGCTCTACACGAGCGCCGGCATGCAGCCGCAGATGCCGTACTTCCTCGGTCACGAGGCGCCGCCGGCCCTGCTGACGACGACCTGCCAGAAGTGCTTCCGCACCCCCGACATCGACGAGGTCGGGCTCGACACGTTCCACCTCACGTTCTTCGAGATGCTCGGGAACTTCTCGTTCGGCCAGTACTTCAAGGAGGGCGCGATCGAGTACGCGACCGAGTTCATCCAGCAGCGCCTGAAGCTCGACTGGGACCGTGTCTGGATCAGCGTCCACGCGGGCGACCCCGGTCTGAAGCTCGGCCCCGACGAGGAGGCGATCGGCCTCTGGGAGCGGATCGGCATGCCGTCGGAGCGGATCGTGCCGCTGCCGTCCTCCGAGAACTTCTGGTCGGTCGGCGGCCCGGGGCCATGCGGCCCGGACTCGGAGATGTACTGGGACTGGGGCGAGGAGGTCGGTTGCGGCACGGAGGACTGCCAGCCGGGGTGCACTCGCTGCGAGCGCTTCCTCGAGTTCGGGAACCTCGTCTTCATGTCGTACGAGCTCCATCCCGACGGCACGCTGACCGATCTCCCGAGCAAGAACATCGACACCGGCTGGGGGCTCGAGCGCGTCGCCCGCGTCGTGCAGGACGTGGCGTCGGTCTACGACACCGACGGCTACCAGCTGATCATGAAGTGGGTCGCGGAGCAGTCCGGCGTCGCGTACGGCTCGTCCCAGGACGCGACGAAGGCCCACCGTGTCCTCGCCGATCACGGGCGCGGGATGACGTTCATCGCCGCCGAGGGGGTGGCGCCGTCGAACGAGGGGCGCGGCTACGTCCTGCGCCGGATCGTCCGCCGCGCCGCCCAGCACGGGCTGCGGATCGGGATGAAGCCTCCGTTCCTGCCCGGGCTCGCGGATGTCGTGATCGAGCAGATGGGGCCGGCGTATCCCGAGCTCGTCGAGCATCGCGAGGAGATCCACCGCGGGCTCGCCGCCGAGGAGACGCGCTTCGGCGAGACGCTCGAGCGAGGCATGGCGATCTTCGAGGAGGCGGCCGCGAAGGGCGAGATCACCGGCGAGGACGCCTTCGAGCTGCAGACGACGTACGGCTTCCCTCGCGAGCTCACGGAGGAGCTCGCGCGGGAGCGCGGCCTCGCGGTGAACGAGGAGGAGTACGAGCGGCTGATGGAGCAGCACCGGGCGGTGTCGAGGCAGGGTGGAACCGCGCGCTACGAGCCGCGGTTCAGCGGCGCCCCCCGCACGGAGTTCGTCGGCTACGAGCAGGTCGACGTGCGGACTGCAATCACCGCATACGCCGACCTCGGCGACGGCTACTTCCAGGTCAAGCTCGCCGAGTCGCCGTTCTATGCGGAGGGAGGCGGCCAGGTCACCGACGCCGGCTGGATCGAGAAGGAAGACGGCTCGCGCGCCGACCTCGTCGACGCGCTGCGGCTCGTGGACGACCAGGAGCTCGTCTTTCAGGGTGATGGCTTCGGGGAAGGCGACCGCGTCCGCGCCGTCGTGCCGTGGGCCGTCCGCTATCCGACGATGGCGAACCACACGGCGACCCACCTCCTCCACAAGGTGCTGCAGGAGGTACTCGGCGACCACGTCCGTCAGGCCGGGTCCGCCGTCCGGCCCGACAAGCTCCGGTTCGACTTCACGCATCCTGCGCCGCTCACGCCCGAGGAACGCGCGGAGGTGGAGCGGCGGGTCAACGAGCGGGTCTTCGCGAACCTGCCTGTGCGGGTCTTCGAGACGCCGCTGTCCGAGGCGCGCAACCTCGGCGCGACGATGCTGTTCGGGGAGAAGTACGGCGACGTCGTGCGCGTCGTCGACGTCGACGGCTGGTCGGTCGAGCTCTGCGGCGGCACGCACGTGCGGTCGACTGCCGAGATCGGGCCGTTCGCGGTCCTCTCCGAGAGCTCGGTCGGGGCCGGCTCGCGGCGGATCGAGGCGGTGACCGCCGGCGAGGCGTTCGCCCTTTTGCACGAGCGGGCACGAGAGGCGGATGCGCTGCGCGGCGAGCTCGACCGGGCACGGAAGGAGGCTAAGCGGCCGCAGCAGGCCGAGCAGGCGGAAATCGTCTCGCAGGACAAGGAGGGCGACGTCCTCCTGGTCGAGGTGAAGAGCCTGAAGGGCGGCCCCCTGCGGGACTTCTCGGATCGGATCCGCCAGCAGGAGAAGGCGGACGGCGCGATCGTGGCGTCGCGCGACGACGGGCGCGTGTTTCTCGTCGTCAACTTCGACGAGTCGCTCGTGGCGCGCGGGCTCGACGCCGTGCAGGTCGTGCGTGCGCTCGGCAAGCACATCGGCGGCGGCGGAGGGGGCAAGCCGACGCTCGCGGAGGCCGGCGGGAAGAACCCCGACGGCATTGCAGACGCACTCGCTGCCGCGAAGGAGCTCGTCGCCCCATAAAGATGTCGCAGTGAAGGTGATGGCACTGGACTACGGCTCCGCGCGCACCGGAGTCGCCGTCTCCGATCCGACGGGCACGCTCGCGCGGCCGGTCGGAGTCGTCGAGCAGGCCGGTGCCGAGCGCGGGCTCGCCGAGCTGGCCCGGCTCGTGCGCGCCGAGGACGTGGAGTGCGTCGTCGTCGGCCTGCCGCTGACCATGGGCGGCACGCGCGGCGAGCAGGTGCTCGAGACCGAGGGCTTCGTCGAGGCGCTGCGCGGCGTTCTCGACGTCCCGGTCGAGCTGTTCGACGAGCGGTTCACGACGGACCTCGCGCAACGGACTGGCGGCACGGCGCCGGAGGACGCGCTCGCCGCCGCACATCTCCTCTCGACGTATCTCGAGTGGTGCGCAGCGCGCTCGTAGGAGCCTGCGCCATGCTGGTCGCGGCGTTGGCCGCGGGCTGCGGCGGCGGGTCGGGCGACGCAGCTCCGCCGACGACGACGATCCGGCAGCTGCGGCAGTTCCGGATCGTCTTCCCGGAGGGGTTCACGCGGGCGCAGATGGCGCTACGCGTAGAGGCCGTGGCCAAGATCGCCCAGAAAGAGTCGAACCGGAAGGTGAAGGTCTCGCGGGAGACTTACCTCGCGGCGACCGCAAAGCCTCGCGTCGTCGCCGGCTTCGGCGCCAGGAAGCTGCCGCTCGAGGGCTTCCTCTTCCCGGACACGTACGACTTCGACCGCAAGTCGACGTCGGCGCAGCTCATGGGCGAGCAGCTCGCGGAGTTCGCTTCCAAGTGGAGC
>VAXA01000183.1 GCA_005883365.1 Actinomycetota bacterium | reverse complement strand
CGAGTACGCGAACGTCACCGCGCCGTACAAGCTGGATGTGGCGCGGATCCTCGGCAGCGACCTGCCGTCGGTGAACACGATCGCGCGCGGGCGCGGCTGGTCGACGGACGCCGCGATCCTCGAGCACGTAACAGGCTGGCACAAGCCGGCGATCGTCGGGGACGGCGGGGCGGCGGCGGCCTTTCGGCACGCCCTGCCGGAGGCGCGTGTCTTCTCCCGGCGCGACGAGTGGCCGCCGGACGTCCGCGACGCCGACCTCGTGATCCACGCGACGCCGGTGCGGGACGAGGTGCTGTTCGAGCTGGAGCCCGGGCAGACGCTGATCGACCTCCCATACCCGCGGACGGCGACTGCGGAGGTGGCGGCCGCCACGGGAGCGCGTGTCCTCGACGGGCTCGAGGTGCTCGTCGCCCAGGGCGCCGCGAGCTTCGAGCTCTGGACGGAGCTGCCGGCGCCGGTCGACGCGATGCGAAGCGCAGTCGGCTTGACGTGAGGCGGTGCAGGGCATAGAAGAAGCACGATGCGCCGCTGCCGAGCATGCGGGGGAGGAGTGCAGGACGATTTCCGGTTCTGCCCGCACTGCGGCAAGTCGCAGCGGACGAAGATCGTCGAGTACTTCCGTGGCCATCCGGACGTGGGCGATGGCGGCCTCCGCGTCTCCGTCTACCTGACGGAGCCGAGGCATGCGCGCCTCAGCGTCTGGCGCGGGGACGAGGCGCAGGCCGCGATCTCGCTCGACCCTCGCGAGTCGGGGCGGCTGGGCCGCTTCCTCCTCTCGGCCGGGCCGCAGCGCCAGCGGAGCCTCGTCTCGCGGGTGCTCTCCCGCCTTTAGACAACTACGCTCTCGGCCATGACGCTCGAGCTCGCGACCGCGGGAGAGTCGCACGGGCCGGCGCTCGTAGCGATCGTCTCGGGACTGCCCGCAGGGCTCGTCCTCGACAAGGACGCGATCGAGGCCGATCTCCGCCGCCGCCAGCAGGGATATGGCCGCTCGCCGCGGCAGCAGATCGAGACTGACGAGGTCGAGGTGCTCGCGGGCCTCCGCCACGGGCGCACGCTCGGCACCCCGCTCGCGCTCGTCGTCCGCAACCGCGACCACAAGAACTGGACCTGGGGGATGAGCCCGTGGCCGCCCGACGGCGAGCCCGAGGGGAAGGGGACGAAGCCGGTCACGCTCCCGCGGCCGGGTCACGCGGATCTCGCAGGCGCACAGAAGCACGGCCTCGCCGACGTCCGCGACGCGCTCGAGCGGGCGTCGGCGCGGCACACCGCGGTCTACGTCGCCGCCGGCGCCGTGGCCAAGGCCCTCCTCGGGGAGATCGGGATCGAGGTGGCGGGGCAGGCGCTGCCGGAGGCGGGGGCCGATCCCGCCGCGGTCGACGAGGCGCGGCAGGATCGCGACACGCTCGGCGGCCGCGTCGAGGTGCGGGCGCGGGGCGTTCCCCCAGGTCTCGGCTCCTATGTGCGGCGCGAGGACCGGCTCGACGCGCGGCTCGCGGCGGCGGTGCTGGGGATTCAGGCGGTGAAAGGCGTCGAGATCGGCGACGGCTTCGCGCTCGCCGGGCTGCGCGGCTCCGAGGCGCACGACGAGATCGTCCGCGACGAGGGCGGCCTTCACCGCGAGACGAACCGCGCCGGCGGGATCGAGGGCGGTGTCTCGAACGGCGAGGAGATCGTCGTGCGCGCAGCGATGAAGCCACTGCCGACGCTGATGCGTCCGCTCCGCTCCGTCGACCTCGACACCGGCGAGGCGGCGGATGCCCTCGTCGAGCGAAGCGACGTCTCGGCGGTCGAGGCGCTCGCGGTCGTGGCGGAGGCGGCGGTCGCGTGGGAGCTCGCCTGTGCGGCACGCGAGAAGTTCGGCGGCGACGCGCTCGGCGACTTCGTCGGCGCCTGGCGCGCGTATCTGGAGCGGGTCGATTGGACGGCGCGCTAGACAGGCACGTCGTCCTCGTCGGCTTCATGGGGGCGGGGAAGACGATGGTCGGCGGACATGTCGCGCGCCAGCTCGGTCGGCCGTTCGTCGACGTCGACGAGGCGATCGCCGCTGGGCACGGCCCCATCGCCGAGCTGTTCGCAGAGCAGGGCGAGGCCGCATTCCGCGAGGTCGAGGCGCGCTTCCTGCGCGAGGCGCTCGCACGGCCGGAGCCTACGGTGATTGCGGTCGGCGGTGGCGCCGTTGAGACGCCCGGTCTCCTGCACGACGACCGCGCGACTGTCGTCCATCTCCCCGTCGACGTCGAGGCGGCGTGGCAGCGGGCGCAGAGCAGCGACCGGCCGCTCGCACAGGACGAGGCCGAGTTCCGCCGCCGCTTCGAGCTCCGCGCGCCGCTTTACGTCGCGGTGGCCGACGCGACCGCACGCGATGCAGACGACGTTGTCCTCGCCGCAGCCGGGGTCCACGTCGAGCGCGGCGCCCTGCAGCGGCTCGGCGGGCTCGTTCCCGGTGACGGGAAGACCGCACTCGTCTCGGATCCGCAGGTCGCTGCTATCCATGGCATGGACGCGCAGCTTGCGCTCGGCTCGCGCCTGACCGAGACGCATGAGCTGCTGCCAGGGGAGGAGGCGAAGAGCCTCGCGGCCGTCGACCGGCTGTGGCAGGAGCTGCGACTCGACCGGACCGGGACGATCGTCGCGTTCGGCGGGGGCTGTACGACCGATGCGGCCGGCTTCGTGGCCGCGACGTATCTCCGCGGCATCGCCTGGACGCCCGTGCCGACGAGCCTCGTCGCCCAGGTCGACGCGGCGATCGGCGGCAAGACGGCGATCGACCTGCCGCAGGGCAAGAATCTCGTGGGCGCCTTCCACTGGCCGGCCCGGACGATCGTCGACCCTGCGCTGCTCGAGACGCTCCCCGAGCCGCAGCGCCTTGAGGGCATGGCGGAGGTGGTGAAGGCGGGCCTCCTCGCGGGTGAGCCCTTCTGGGTGCTGCCGGACGACGAGCTGGTTCGCCGCTCGATCGCATACAAAGCGGCGGTCTGCTTGCGGGATCCCTACGAGCAGGGCGAGCGGGCCGTCCTCAACCTCGGCCACACGTTCGCTCACGCGCTCGAAGCGGCGGCCGGCTACGAGGGCG
>VAXA01000180.1 GCA_005883365.1 Actinomycetota bacterium | reverse complement strand
CGCGGGGGCAGCAGAGTGCCCGTCGCTCCCGGCGAGCTCGTGGGCGAGATTGCCGTACTGGACGGCGGCCCGCGGAAGGCGACGGTCGTCGCCGAGGGCAATGTGCGCGTCCTCCAGATCGCACGTGAGGAGTTGATGCAGGTGCTCGAGGCGGACCCGAAAGCCGCAACAGCGCTGATCGCAGTGCTCGCCTCGCGCTTCCGCGAATCCGACTAGCTTCGGGGCCGCGTCTTCTCCGGGTCGTAGAAGGGGACGCGGACCACAGTGGCCGGAATTCGCTTCTGGAAGCCGTCGAGCTTGCCGACCTCGACCTCGGTTCCAAGCTCGGCATAGCGCACATTCATCCGGCACAGGGCCACGTTTTTCTTCAGTACCGGGGAGCGCGTGCCGCTTGTGATCACGCCCACCTGGTGCCGGCCCACATGGACGCACTCGCCGTGCGAGGCAGGCTCGTTTCCCTCGAGCTCTAGACCCACCAGCCGCCGCTGCGGATGCTCGCGCCGCTCCGCCAACGCTTCCTTGCCGACGTAGTCTTCCTCCTTCGCCTTTGGCACGGTGAAGCCGATGCCGGCCTCGAACGGGTCGACCTGGTCGTCGAACTCCGCGCCCGCGAAGACGAGCCCCGCCTCGATGCGCAGCATGTCAAGCGCCTCGAGTCCGAGCGGGGTCACCTCGCCCGCCCCGGTCACGGCGTCCCACAGCGCAGGCGCGTCCTTCGGATGGCAGAACAGCTCGTACCCGAGCTCACCCGTGTAGCCGGTCCGCGACACGATCAGCGGCAGGCCCTGCGGCCCTCCGATCCGCGCCACGGAGAACCGGAACCACCCCAGTTCGGCGAACGGCGTCTGCGTGGGCGCCGTCCAGATGAGCGGCTTGAGAAGGTCGCGGCTGGCGGGGCCCTGCACCGCGACGTTGTGCAACTCGTCCGTCGACTCCTTGATCCAGACGCGCAGGCCCCGCCGCTCTGCCTGCTCGCGGAGCCAGATCCCGTCGTATTCGGAGCCGCCGACGAAGCGGAAGTTCGTCGGCTGCAGCCGAAAGACCGTGCCGTCGTCGATCATCCCGCCCGTGTCGTTGCAGAGAGCCGTGTAGACGACCTGCCCGTCCGACAGCCGCCGGATGTCTCGCGTCATCGTCGTCTGGAGCAGCTCTTCGGCGTCCGGCCCGAGCACCTCCCACTTGCGAAGCGGCGAGAGGTCCATGATCGCCGCCCGCTCGCGACACGCCCAGTACTCGTCGACTGCACCGTGATTGTCGTACGCCGTCGGCAGCCAGTAGCCGTTGTAGTCGGTGAACCGGCCCGTGAGGTCGCCGGTGCGAGGACGGAAGCCCGTGTCCTTCGTCAGCTTCGGCTCGGCGTCGGGCGTGACGCGGTGCGCGATCGCGGCCGTGAAGCGCCGCGATCGCGGCCGTGAAGCGCTCCTTCGCCGGATAGACGCGCACGTGGATCTCGGTCGGATTCCAGGCGTTCGCGGGATCGATGTCGTCGGGGCACGCACTCGAGAGGCACACGAGATCCGTCAAGGCGCGCAACAACACATAGTCCCCGGGACGCGACCAGGGCTCGTCACTGAGCAGAAGGTTGTTCGAGTCGAACGACGTGTTGTAGAAGAGGTTGAGCGCGGGCCAGCCCTTGCGTGGCGCGATCGAGTACGGCAGCAGCTGCGCGTTGAAGTTGTCCGTGCAGTTGACGTGGCCGAAGTAGCCGAGGTCCTCGTAGTACTTCGCGTAGCAGGCGAGCCCGAAGGTGTCGTGGCGACCGACGGTGTCGCGAACGACTTCGACGAGCGGCTCCTGGTCCTGGTCGTAGAACTTCCCGTACAGCCCCGGCTGCGGATACGCGTTTCCCATCAACGAGTGCGTGGTGGTCGAGTCGAGGCCGCGCTCGCTGCCGTCCTGGAGCTTGCCCCAGTGGAACGCGAGCAGGTCCGAGCACTGCCGCCCCTTGACGTCGATCACCTGCAGGTACTCACCGGCCTGCACCTCGTAGGCAAGGGCTGAGGCGCGCGGCACTTCGAAGTCGAGCCGTGGATCGGCGAGTGGATCGGGGAGCGACTGCTCCGCTTCGCCGCGAGGCGTCGCCCGTGCGACCTCGACGAGCAGGTCGGACGCCGGCACGCCGCCCTCGACCACCGGCGTGCCCTCCGGCACGCTCACCGTCAGCGCCGCGGGGCGGTCGGCGTCGAACCGCTCCTCGGCGCCGGGCGCCGACTCCGCTCCGAACAGATCGGCTGCGATGCCGAGCTCCTCCGACGACGCCCGCGCGGCCTGCGCACCGTGCACGTCGCGCACGGCGACTCGGTCACCGGGCGCGAGGGCGAGAACGACCTGCGCGCCCGGCCGGACACGGTATGTCTCCCGCGCTGGATCGCTCGGCAGCAGCCCGGGAACGAGGACCCGAGGCCTGGTCGCGCTCACGTGGCTGCTTTCGCCGGCTCCTTTGCCGCCTGTTCGGCCGCTTCGGCCAGGAGCTGCTCGCCGAGCTCGCGCTTTCCCTTCGCATCGAGCTTCTTCAGCTCGTTCTCCACGGCTCGCCGGTTGTAGGTCTGGTTCCAGTAGTCGAGCGACTCGAAGCCGAGTAGGACGGCCTTGCCGACGAACTGGCGGAGGACCTCGTTGGTCGGCCCCATCACCCAACCGGCCTTCGCGTCGCGGAGGTAGCGCTCGAGCTCCATGTCGCGCTTGTAGCCCGATCCGCCGCACGCGTGCAGCATCTTGTCGACGACGTGGGCGACGTTTTTCGCGGCCTCGAACTTGATCTGCCACGCCCAATGCAGGAACTCTCCACGGGCGAGCACGCCCGGCTCGAGCACGCGAGTGTTGTTGTCCGTCGCGTTGTCGAATGCCTGCGCGACGGAGAGCGCGAAGATCCGGCACGCGTTCGTATCCATGACCGCTTCGCCGACGTAGTCCTGGATCGTCGGGTAGTCGGCGACGCGCATGCCGACGTCGACGTGCCGCTTGCGCGTCGTGTGCCGCTTCGCGATGTCGATCGCGCCGAGCGCGATGCCGTTCCACACCGACGACGAGCCGAGAAGGAACCACGGGTCGACAGATTCGTCGTTCGAGACTGCGCCGTCGCCGACCGGGCCGACGAGTTGGTCGGCCGGGACCTCGACGTTGTCGATCTCGATCGGCCCGGATTGGTTCCCACGCAGCCCTAGCGCGTCCCAGAGGGACGGTTGCGACTGCGCGTACTCGCCGTCGATCACGAACACGGAGAGGTCGTCGTACCCGGTGAAGTCCGGACTCGTCGTCTGCACGACGTAGAAGTCGGCGAAGCCGCCCGAGGTCGTCCACGACGCCTTCTTGCGCACCTTGAAGCCGCCGTTCGCACGCTCGGCGCCCGACGAGATCGGATACCAGAAGTGCGAGCCGGTCTCCGGGTCGGAGTACGAAAGGGTGCCGATCTTCCCGCTGTTCAGCGGCCGAATGTATTTGTCGATCAGCTCGGAGGTCGCGCGCAGCATGATCGCGTTCACAGCGCCCATGTGCATCACGTAACACATGGCCGTCGAGGCGCAGCCGTAGCGCGCGATCGTCTCGCAGACCATCGAGTACGCGGCGTGATTCTC
>VAXA01000179.1:394-7176 GCA_005883365.1 Actinomycetota bacterium | reverse complement strand
GGCCTCAACTGGATCTTCCACCCGACCACGAACATCCTGAGCCTCTCCTCATACAACCTCTCTCAGACGCTCCTCCAGACCACGACGCTCATCTTGACGGGCCTCGCCGTCGCCTTCGCATTCCGCTGCGGGATGTTCAACATCGGGGGCCAGGGCCAGTACTTCGTAGGCATCTACGTCGCCAACTGGATCGGGGTCGACCTCGCCGGGATGAGTCCGCTGCCGCACATCCTGCTCGCGATCTCAGCGGCGACGCTCGCCGGAGCCGCTTGGGCGGGCATCGCGGGCGTGCTCAAGGCGACGGTCGGCGCCCATGAGGTGATCTCGACGATCATGCTCAACTGGATCGCGATCTGGGTCGGATCCTGGCTGTTCGGTGACGGCGGTCCACTGCAGAACTCAACCCAGGCGTTCGTCCCGGTGTCGAACACGGTCTCGAAGAGCGCGCAACTGCCCGTCTTCTGGGGTGCCCAGGGCTTCCAGGGCCTCGATATCGGGATCTTCATCGCCCTCGGAGCGCTTGTTGTCTTCTGGGCTCTGATCAACCGGACGACGCTCGGCTACGAAGTTCGCGCGGTCGGCTTCAACCCCGACGCGGCGGCGTACGGCGGTATCAACGTGAAGAAGAACCTCATCCGCGCGATGGCGATCTCCGGCGCCTTCGCCGGTCTGGCCGGCGCGGTCGACATGCTCGGCTACCTCTACCACTACGGCCAGGCCGACATCCCGTTCAGCCAGGTCGGCTTTCTCGGCATAGCAGTCGCTCTCCTCGGCCGAAACACCGCGCTGGGAACGCTCTTCGGTGCCCTCCTCTTCGGCAGCCTGCTTTTCGGCACGACGCACGGCCTCAGCTCGAACGTCATCCAGCCCGAGCTTGCAGGGAACCTCACGTACATCATCGAGGGCTTGGTCGTGCTTTTCGTGGGCGCAGACGTCCTGATTCTCTACGTCTGGAACTCGCGCAAGAAGGTCCGTCGCAAGCCGCCGGCGGAGCCGGCGAAGTCCGCTGAGGCCGCCGCGTGAGCACCTGGGCGGCCCGGCTCGAGAATCCGCTGAGTGCACGCTTGCGCGACCCGGCGGCAACCGGCTACCTCGGGATCCTCCTCGGTGCGTTCGCCGCCTTCCTCGCGATCCCACCGATCGAGGCGCGCACGATCAGCTGGCCGATCCTCGTCGGGATCGTCGCAGCGGCGTTCGGGATCTGGACCGTCGCCCGCGGCCGCCGCCGGCTGGGCTGGGGTGCGGTGGCGGCCGGTCTCCTCGGGATCGGGCTTGGCATCGTCGCTACGCGGTCGGGGTCAGGGAATCTCGAGGCAGTGTTCGACGCAACGCTGATCGCGCAGACCTTGGGCCTCGCCACGCCGCTCCTGTTCGGGGCCATGGGCGGCATTTTCTCCGAGCGGAGCGGCGTGGTGAACATCGGTCTCGAGGGGATGATGCTGATGGGAGCCTTCTGGGGGCTCTACGGCTCCGACAAGGGCGGGACGTGGGCGGTCGGCGTTCTCGTCGCAGCTGCTGCCGGCGGTCTTCTTGCGCTGGTATACGCCTTCTTCGCGATCCACCTTCGGGCGGATCAGATCGTCGGCGGCACGGCCGTCAACTTTCTCGCTCTCGGGATCACCGGGTACTTCTTCGTCCAGCTCTTCAACAATGCCCCGGTTCAGAACGGCGTCTCGTTGCTCCCGAACGTCAACTTCCTGTCCGGCAGCCACTTCTTCGGCGCGGCGATCGGGGGCCTCAGCATCCTGACCTGGGCGGGTTTCGTGCTCGTGATCCTCACCTACGTCGTCCTCTTCAAGACGCCGCTCGGGCTACGGATCCGCGCCTGCGGCGAGCACCCGCGCGCCGCTGACACGGTCGGGATCAACGTCTACGCGATCCGCTACGGCTGCGTCGTCCTCTCGGGAATGCTCGCCGCGCTCGGGGGGATCTACCTCTCGTTGGGCCCCCAGGGCAACGGGACGTTCATCTTCAACATCACGAACGGGCGCGGCTTCATCGCTCTCGCAGCGATGATCTTCGGCAACTGGCGGCCGGCAGGGGCCTTCGGCGCGGCGCTCTTGTTCGGGTTCTCCAGCGCGCTCGCGCTGCGCCTGCAGGTCTACTCACCTCAAGCCGCGACGCTGTTCCAGGCGCTTCCGTACGTGTTGACGCTGATCGCCGTCGCCGGCGTGATCGGCCGCACGGTCGCGCCTGCGGCAGACGGCAAGCCATACGTACGGCAGTAGACCGGCGGAGGGGAAATCCGTGCTTAGAAATCCTTCCCCTCCGTCGATCGTCTGCCCGCTGGATCACGCCGTGGTCGAGAAGGACCCCTTACCGGCGGTCCAGCGCCGGATTGTGACCGTCAGCCCGCCGGCCAGGATGAGCGCGCCCAGCATCGCGCCCGCTCCGATGCCAGCGTCGGCCCAGTCGAACTGGCTGGGTACGCGAACGACGGCATAACGTCCGAGGTGGTAATACCGGTTGAGCGCCTCTGGTAGTAGCGATTCATCGCCTGGCCGCGTATCCGGTCAGCCTTCCGCTCCTGCGCGGTCATCCCCTGGGACTTGCCGTTGCCGGCCTGCGCAGGCCCGGCGAAGGCGATTGCGAGCAGGAAGCCGACCATGAGCGTCGCTGCCGCCCTCTTGATCTTCTGCGTTGAGTCCACGGTGCTCTCCTTTGCTCTCGAACCGCTCCGTGCGGTTCGTTGGTGCGGAGCATCCGGAGGAGCGCCAAGGGAACGGTGAAATGCGGTAAAGCCTCGGTAAGAGCCGGCCCCTTACCGGCGCCCGCGCGAGGTTGTACGGTCGCTTTCATTGGGACGGATGAGCTACCTGATTCTGGGTCCGCTCGAGATTCACGACGGCGAGACGGAGGTTGCGCTTCGTGGTGGGCAGCAGCGGAAGCTGCTCGCGATCCTGCTGCTGCACGGAGGCGAGGCTGTCTCGAGCGACCGGCTGATCGACGAGTTGTGGCATGGCAAGCCGCCTGACACCGCGGCCAAGGCCCTGCAGGGATACGTCTCGAGCCTTCGCAAACAGCTCGGGCCGGAGACGGTGGAGACGGTCGGATCCGGCTACCGCCTGAAAGTCGCGGCCGAGGACGTAGACGCGCGCCACTTCGAGGAGCTCCTTGCCGAAGCGCGACCACTCGAGCGCGGGCCGGCTGCTGCGAAGCTGCACGAGGCGCTTGCGCTCTGGCGCGGGCCTGCGCTTGCCGACTTCGCGTATAACGACTTTGCCCAGCACGAGATCGAGCGTCTCGAGGAGCTTCGCCTCTCGTGCATCGAGCGGCGGATTGACCTCGAGCTCGCGCTCGGCCACCATGGCGACCTCGTCCCCGAGCTCGAAGCGCTTGTTCGCGCGCATCCGCTCCGCGAGCGCCTGCGCGGCCACCTGATGGTCGCGCTCTACCGATCCGGCCGGCAGGCCGACGCGCTCGACGTGTATCGCGACGCGCGGACTGTCCTGCGCAACGAGCTCGGCCTCGACCCGAGCGAGGAGCTGCATGCGCTGCAGCGGGCGATCCTGGACCATGACGCCGCGCTCGCCCCGCCGCCGCGTGTCGCCCTTCCGGGTGCCGCTCGAGAGAGTCGCACGCCTGAGGGCCGGAAGCTGCGTCGTCCGCTGCTGGCGGTGGCGCTCGGGCTGGCCATTCTCGGCGGCGTAGCCGCCGCGCTCGTGCTGACGCCCGGATCCAACAAGGCGGCGGCGATCGTCGTGCCCCCCAACTCGGCGGCGATGATCGACGAGAACGGCAAGACGATCGAGAGCTACGTCGGCGTCGGGAGGCGCCCGACTGCAGTGGCGGTCGGAGCAGGGGGCGTCTGGGTCGCCAACTCCGAGTCCGGCACGGTCAGCCGGCTCGATCCGGCCACGGGTAAGTTCGTGGACACGATCGGGGTCGGTGCCGACCTGAACGACGTCGCGGTAGGTCTCGGCTCCGTGTGGGTTGCCGACGGCAACGACGGAACGGTCACCGAAATCGACCCAAGCCTCGATCAGGTCGCGGGGACGATCCCGCAAGGCGGGCAGCCGACCGTCGCTCCCGACCCGGTCTTCTACGTCGCCGTCGACTCGAGCCACGTGTGGGCGACGCGGGGGAACCAGCTGTTGCGGATCGACCCGCACACGGGTCAGGTCGAGGTGTGGGCGAAGGTCGGGAATCCGACCGGCCTGGCGACAGGAGGGGGCTACGTATGGGTGACGACGCAGTCCCAGAACCTGCTGCGCATCGATCCCCGGACGCCGAACAACGTCGCCAAGCAGCCGCTTGCCGCCGAGCCGATCGCACCGGTGTACGCACGCGGCTCCCTGTGGCTGATCCAGGGCTCCGAGATCCAGCAGATCAATCCGATCAGCCTCGCCGCGGGCAATGCGTTCCACGTGGCGGGAGGACCGTCGTCGCTCGCGGCGGGAAACGGCGCCCTATGGGTTGTCGCGTACAACGGCAGCCTCACGCGCGTGGCCCCGGATGGTGGCGAAACCACCCGGTTGCACGTCGGCAAAAAGTCGAGCGTGTCAGCCGTCGCCGCGGGAGGGGGTTCGACCTGGGTCGCCGTCAGTGCGGCGGGCTGAGCGTCGACGGCACGGCGATCTTCCCCTGCTTGATCTGGCGCGCGAGAGGAATGAGCTCGCGGCGGAGCGCCAAAGGCACGGTCGGGCTGAACCGCCCGAGCTTCACGCCGTGGTTGCGCAGGTCGAAGGTCAGGTCGCCGCCCGTCCGCAGCCGGCGGTGGACGAGCCGCTTGGCGAGGTCGTAGACAGCGACGTTCAGGTTCTTGACGACGCTCGTGAGGATGAAGCGGCCGAGGTACGACTGGTCGATGTCGACACCGATCCCGAAGACGCCTCTCCGCTTCGCCGTCTCGAGTGCGCCGAGACCGCAGGACCCCGCGACGTTGAACACGACCGTCGAGCCGTGGTCGATCTGCTCACGTGCGGCGTTCGCGCAGGGCGTCGCGGTGAGGAAGGTGCCGCTATATGCCCTCAAGAGCCTGATTTTGGGGTCGGCGCGCTTCGCCCCTGCCTCGAAGCCCGCGATGTACGCCTGCACGGGCGGGATCGGGACACCACCGACCGAGCTGACGATGTGGGGCGGTGGGCCCCGGTCGGCCATCCGGGCCGCGACGAAACCAGCCAGATACGCAGCTTGCTCCGTATGGAAGACGGTCCCTACGAAGTTCGCCGGCGGGGGCTTGGTGCTCGGCGGCGGGAGTCTGACGTCCCGGCGCGTCGCGTCGAGGGCGGCGAACTTCTCGTGCGGGAACCTGTACGCGGTCTCAGCTAGCGCGCCCAGCTCCAAGAATCCAACGCCGATCACGAGGTCGTAGTGCTGCCGCGCGAGCCAGAAGAACGGGGCGACGAATGGTCGGGTTCCGGTCGGGCTCGGCGCGACAGCCTTCGCCTGGATGTGCAGGTCGCGCTATTGATACGGATCGCTTCCACGCCCGACGAGCGTCTCCTCGAGGACGAGCCCGATCCGGACCTGTCGCGCTTGGCCGTCCGCGATCGCCGCCCCAATCGCCGCGGCCAGAAAGGCCGCAGCAGCGACGGCGGTTAGCGCGAGCGGGCGGCTGATCGCCCGACGATAACCCGCCACCCCTCAGGCGTCCAGGGCGTCAGCTCCCGATCGCGACCATGCGCTCGATCGCCAGGCGGGCACGCTCGGCGAGCTGCGCCTCGACCGTGATGCGGTGCTTGCCGTCGCGGAGCGAGTCGCGCACCTTCTCGAGCGTCGTCAGCTTCATGTAGCGGCACTCCGCGTCGTCGCGCACAGCCTCGAACCGCTTGCCGGGCGCCTCACGCTGGAGCCGGTGGATGATGCCTGTCTCGGTCGCGACGAGGAAGCGCTGCTTCGGCGAGCGCCGCGCGTAGTCGATCATCTTCTCCGTCGAGAGGATCTGCGTCCGCTCGTTGCCGAACGCCATCGCCTGGCTCGCGCAGCCGCACTCCGGGTGCACGAGCAGCTCGGCATCGGGGGCCTCCTCCTGCCAGCGCTCGATGTCGGCGGGCCGGATGCCGGCATGGACGTGACACTCGCCGAGCCAGATCGTCAGCTTGCGGCCGGTCACCTTCTCGAGCCAGAGCCCCAGGTACATGTCCGGGAGGAAGAGGATCTCCTGCTCGGGCGGGATCTCCTCGATCACGAACTTCGCGTTCCCGGACGTGCAGCAGTAGTCGCTCTCCGCCTTCACCTCCGCCGTCGTGTTCACGTACGAGACGACGACCGCGCCGGGATGCTGCGCCTTCCACTCGCGCAGCTGCTCGGCGTCGATCGACGCGGCGAGCGAGCAGCCGGCGCCGAGGTCGGGGAGGAGGACCGTCTTCTCGGGGCTGAGGATCGCCGCCGTCTCGGCCATGAAGTGGACGCCGCAGAAGACGATCGTCTCCGCTTCGGTCGCGGCCGCCTGGCGCGAGAGGCCGAGCGAGTCGCCGACGTAGTCCGCGACGTCCTGCACCTCCGGCCGCTGGTAGTTGTGGGCGAGGATCACGGCGTTCTTCGCCTCGGCGAGGGCGCGGACCTCCTCGTGCAACTCGCGTGTGAGCATGGCGACGGTCATCGGACCTCCAGGGAGACGTGGAGCGAGCGGGCGGAATGGGTGAGGGCGCCGACCGAGACGAAGTCGACTCCGGTCTCGGCGTAGGCGCGCACGGTGCCGAGCGAGACGCCCCCGGACGCTTCGAGCTCGGCGCGGCCGGCGGCGAGCTCGACCGCTTCGCGCACCTCCTCGGGGCTCATGTTGTCGAGCAGGATCCTCGGCGCGCCGCCGTCGAGAGCCTCGCGCACCTGCGCGAGCG
>VAXA01000179.1:0-324 GCA_005883365.1 Actinomycetota bacterium | reverse complement strand
ATTTCGGCCGCCGCCGCAGCGCACGGCGTACTTCTCCAGCGCGCGCAGCCCGGGGGTCGTCTTGCGGGTATCGAGGACGGTCGTGCCGGTCCCCTCGGTCAGCTCGACGAAGCGCCGAGTGAGGGACGCGATGCCGCAGAGCCTCGCAAGCAGGTTGAGCGCCACGCGCTCGCCGCTGAGGATCGCGCGCGCGGAACCCTCGACCTCCGCGATGACGGCCGGGACGCCGGAGACGGCCGTGCCCTCCGCGAGCTTGGCCTCGACCTGCACCTCCGGGTCGAGCGCGCGGAAGACCGCGGCCGCGACCGGGACGCCGCAGATGAC
>VAXA01000178.1 GCA_005883365.1 Actinomycetota bacterium | reverse complement strand
GCGTCGAAGCGCGCCCCGGCGAGCGCGGCGAGCCCTGCGCGGCGGCCGAAGACGAGGCACTCGAGCAGCGAGTTCGAGGCGAGCCGGTTCGCGCCGTGCACGCCCGTGCACGCGCACTCCCCCACGGCGTACAGCCCGGGCACGGACGTCCGTCCCTCGAGGTCGCTGGCGATGCCGCCGATCGCGTAGTGCGCGGCGGGGGAGACTGGGACCGGCTCGTCCGCAGGGTCGTAGCCGGCCCGCTCGAGCGTCGCCATCAGCGTCGGATAGTGCTCGCGCTCGATGTCCCGCAGGTCGAGCCGTGCACCGGAGCGCGAGGCAATCGCCCGCGCCACCACGTCACGCGGCGCGAGCTCGTCGACGAAGCGCTCGCCGCTCTGGTCGAGCAGCGTCGCGCCCGCGCCCCGGAGCGCCTCCGAGAGGAGGAAGCCGTCGTTGCCATTGCCGTCGCGCAACGCGGTCGGATGGAACTGGACGAGCTCGAGGTCGGCGAGGGCGGCGCCGGCGGCGTGCGCGAGCAGCAGTCCGTCCCCGACCGCGCCGCGGGGATTCGTCGTCCGCGCCCAGAGGGCGGCGTACCCGCCGGTCGCGAGGATGACGGGCGACCCGCGCAGCGTCGCGAGGGTCGTGATGCGCTCGCCCTCGACCATCCGAATCCGGGGATGCTCGCGTGTGCGTGCCGTCAGGACGTCGGCGACATGACGTCCCGTGTCCGCACCGCCCGCATGCACGACGCGGGCGCGCGCATGGCCGCCTTCCCGGCCAAGTTCTTCG
>VAXA01000177.1:5066-13287 GCA_005883365.1 Actinomycetota bacterium | reverse complement strand
CGAAGTAGACGGCGCCACCGGCGGCCGTGAGCGCAAGCAGCCCGAGTGGAACGGCAACCGCGAGGACGAGAAGAACGCGGCGCCTCCGCTTCGGCCTCCGCTTCGGCCTCAGCTTGCGGCTCACGTCCAGACGCCGAGCGCGCGCAGGCGCCGGTGCGCGCGCAGCCGGAGCTCATGCTCGAGCTGTTCCGCCGCCAGCCCGTCCGCAGCAGCTGCGCGTACGGTGACCGTCGCGGAGTCAGCAAGCGAGCTGAGGTACACCTGTGCGTCCCGCTCGTCGGCGACGTCCTCGCGCAGTGCATCGAGCGCTGCCTCGAGGTCGGCGGCGAGCGGCACAGGGACGGAGACCTCGGCGAACGTCTCGCGACCTCGGATCGACGCGTTGACGATCGTGTCGGACGCGAGCTTCTCGTTCGGCACGACGATTCGCCTGCGATCGGCGTCGCGGATGAACGTGTAGGTGAGGCCGATCTCCTCCACCACGCCGGCGGCGCCCTCATACTCGACGCGGTCGCCGATGCGGACCGGCTGCGCGAGCGCGATCAGGATCCCGGCGACGAAGTTGCCCAGCGTCCGCTGCGCTGCGAAGCCGATGACGACGCCGAGAAGTGCCGACGACGCCAGCAGGCCGCCCGCCACGACCCGCACTTCGGGAATCGCGAGCAAGGCGGAAAAGAGGCCGACGACGAGGATGATCACGGTCACCGTCCGGCGGAAGATGCGATAACGGGTCATCGCCTCCGGCGGCAACGGTCGCCGCTGAAGCGACCAGTCGATCAGGCGAGCGACGAGCGAGACGACGACGAAGATCGCCGCCGCCACGACGATGTGCCTCCAGAACGGATCCATCCCCCGGACGGAGTTCGCCGCGAACGCACCAAATCCTCAGTCGTCCAGCGGAAGTGGGCGGCGGCCGGCGAAGCCGTCGTCAACGCGGTGCCACCAGCCGATCTCGTCCTCGCCGAGCTGCCAGCAGAGAAGCACCGTCTCGCCGTGATGAAGCGCCGGGAAGTCGATGAGGCCGCTGTCGAGATCCTTCACTTGGGCGCCGTGGCTCGTGATCTCGTCGACGATGCGCGCCAGCTGGCGCGCCAGGCCGTCGACCTCGGCAGTCGCCGAAGCAAGCTCCGCCGGCGGGATGCCACCGCCGTTGCCGCGAATCTTCCGCTCGAGCTCCTCCTGCCGCTCGATTGCGAGCGCGTGCTGCTGCCGTCTCGCGACGAGCTGCTCGACGAGGGGACGCACGTGCTCGAGCTCGGCGTTCGCCTCCTCCGGCGTGAAGTGGCGCACAGCGCCAAGCCTATGCTGCTCGTTCGTGGAGATCGAAGCCGCCCAGCCCCGTCCACGTGCCAGCCACACCCGCCTCGCCTTCTGGATCCTCTTCGTCGGCCTGATCGCAGCGGTCAACTACTACGGGCGCTTCTCCGGAAACAGCGGCGTCAGCCGCGGCAGCTCCGAGCAGGAGATCTACTCGTACTCGACCTTCGCGGGTGGGACGATCCTCTACGCCGTCTGGCTCGGCATCATCCTCCTAATCGTCGTCGACCGCTTCGACCTCCTCGCGCTGCGGCCGCCGCAGCGCTGGCGAAGGGCGCTCGGGCTTGGGCTTGCTGCCGTCGTCGGCGTCTACGTCTGGGAGGGCGTCGTCTCCTACCTTCCTCTGCCCGAGAGCCCCGGCAAGGAGCAGGGGATCACGAACGTGCGCTGGGAGCCGGCTCATGCGGGCGCCTTCGCCGCCAACTTCGTCCTCTTCGCCGTGATCGCACCGTTCGTCGAGGAGCTGACCTTTCGCGGCTCAGGGCAGTCGCTGCTTCGCTTCCTCGGCCGCGGGCCATCGATCCTCCTCGTCGGGATCGCCTTCGGGGTCGCACACGGCCTCGTCGAGGCGCTGCTCGTTCTCGTGCCGTTCGGCATCGCGCTCGCCTGGCTGCGCGACCGGACGGGCAGCGTCCTGCCGGGCATGTTGGTGCACTCTTCGTCGCCGTTCTCGACGACGAACTGGTCGGGCGTGACGTCCTCGAGGAAACTGCGGAACTTCAGCACCTCGGCCTCGAGCTGCTCCTCGTCGACCTCCTCGCCCTCGAACTCCATCGCCGACTCGGCGATGACGTCGTCGGCCGCGAAGATCGGCGCCTCGGCGCGGATGGCGAGCGCGATCGCGTCGGAGGGCCGGGAGTCGACCTCGATCTCCTGGCCGTCCTGGATGACCGTGATCTGGGCGTAGAACGTGTTCTCGCGGAGCTCCGTGACCGTGATGCGGCTGATCGACGCGCCGAGCTGCTCGAGCACGTCGCTGAGCAGGTCGTGCGTCATCGGCCGGACCGACGTCTGGCTCTGGAGCTTCATGAGGATCGCGGCCGCTTCGGGATGTCCGATCCAGATCGGCAGGAACTTGTTCCCGTCGGCCGTCTTCAGTAAGACGATCGGCTGTTTGCCGACCAGATCGAAGCTGACCCCGTAGATGAGCATCTCCTGCATCCGCCCGACCTCGTCCCGAATATAGCTCAGGCCGTGCGGACGAAAACCCGGCGTATCCCGTGCAAGGTGGGTGGCGTTGCAGACTCGTGCGCCCGCTTTGGCTTGACGACCTGGAGTCCCTCGAGGCGATCTCGCAGAACGAGGAGGCCCGCCGGATCTTCCTCCGGATGGCCGCCCTGTCGCAGTCGGGGCGCACTCCGAGCTTCGTCGTCGAGATCGCGCTCGACCGGGACCTCGACGCGGCAACGAAGACACGACTGGTCGAACTCGCGGAAGACGAGTCGTTCCTGCTCGCGGTCGAGGAGTACCTCGTCCGTACCCACCGCCTCCACTAACCCCCGGCTAGAATCCGGCCCCGCGGGGGGCGATTAGCTCAGCTGGTTAGAGCGCCGCTCTGATAAGGCGGAGGTCCCTGGTTCGAATCCAGGATCGCCCATCGTTCTACGCTCCAGCCGCGTTCTCGAGCGCCTCGGCCAGCTCGGCGAGGTCGTGCTCGTCCGCGAAGGCGAGCTCGATCCTTCCGGGGACGACGCGTGCGTGCCAGCCGGTCAGCTGCTCGATCGCCTTGCGGACCCGATCGGCGAGAGCAGGGTCGACCGGAGCCGATCGCGTACGGGGACGCTGCCGCGCGCCGGCCCATTTCGCCCTTTGCTCCGCGGCGCGCACCGAGAGGCCGCGCCGCACGATCGCGCGCGCGAGCCGGCGGCGGCCCTCGTGGTCTGGCACGGCGAGGACAGCCCGGGCGTGTCCCTCGCTCAGCTGGCCGCGCTCGACCATGCCAAGCACGTCGTCGGGCAACTCGAGCAAGCGGATCCGGTTCGAGACCGAGGGCTTGGAGCGCCCGACCCGCTCGGCAACCTCACCGAGCGAGAGCGAGAACTCGTCGATCAGGACGGCATACGCGCGCGCCTCCTCGATCGGCGTCAACTGCTCGCGCGCGACGTTCTCCACCAGGCCGAGGAGGAGGGTCTCGCGATCGTCGGCCGTGCGCACAACTGCCGGCACGGTCTCGCGGCCGGCCTCGCGAGCAGCGCGCCAGCGGCGCTCACCGGCGACGATCTCGTAGCCGCCGACGCCGCGGGGCCGCACGAGCAGCGGCTGGATGACGCCTTGCCGCCGCACCGACTCGGCCAGCCCCGAAGCCGCCTCCGGCTCGAAGCGGCGGCGCGGCTGGCGCGGGTTCGGATGGATCGCGTCGACGGGGATCTCGAGCAGCTCGCTCGGGACCGGGTGGCCGCCGATCAAGACCTCGAGACCGCGGCCGAGGCCGCGACGTTGCGGGGAGGACTCAGGCGCGCTCGACAAGCTCCATCGCCACCTTCCAGTAGGCGTCGGCTCCGGCGGAGCGACGGTCGTAGGCGATCGCGGGCAAGCCGTGGCTCGGCGCCTCGGCGAGCCGCACCGAGCGAGGGACCGACGTGCGGAAGACGAGCTGCCCGAAGTGCCGCCGCACCTCCTCCTCGACCTGCTGCGCAAGACGCGTCCGGCCGTCCACCATCGTCAGCAGGAGCCCGCCGATGCCGAGATTCGGGTTCAGCCGCCGCCGGATCAGCTCCACCGAATGGAGGAGCTGAGCCAGCCCTTCGAGCGCGTAGTACTCCGCCTGCACCGGCACGAGCACGCGGTCGGCGGCTGCCAGCGCGTTGACCGTCAGCGGGCCGAGCGACGGCGGGCAGTCGAGAAAGACGAAGTCGTAGCGGTCGCAGCCCGAGGCGAGCGCCTGCGCGAGGTAGCGCTCGCCGTCGGCGCGCCCCGAGAGCTCGACGACAGCGCCGGCGAGATCCGGCTTGGCCGGGACGAGGTCGAGGTTCGCGAAGGCGGTCGGATGGACGAGCTCGGCCAGCGGTGCGCCGTCGAGGAGGTCGTAGCTCGAGCTGCCGTTCGCACGCATCCCCAGCCCGGACGTCGCATTCGCCTGCGGGTCGAGATCGATGACGAGCGCGCGCTCGCCGGCCTCGGCGAGGCACGCGGCGAGGTTGACGGCGGTCGTCGTCTTGCCGACGCCGCCCTTCTGGTTCGCGAGCGCGTAGATCCGGGACATGGCCCGGCCATTGTCGCTAGACCAGCGGACGCTTCTTCGCCACGCCGGCGCGGCGCGGGAAGCCGGGAGGGGTCGGGGCCACCTTCGGCAAGACGGCCAGACCCTCGTGGAGCTCGGGCGCACCGCCGCCCAGCCGCGCCGACGCGGACGCGAGCGGCAGGCACAGCTCCGCCGCTACCGGCGGCTGCGCGAGGGCCTTCGCCAGGACCACGCCCCATCGTTCGGGCGGCTGCTGCTCCGCTCGGCCCCAGACGACCTCCGCGTTCGGCGGTGCCCAGCGGCGCAGGAAGGCGCACTTGCGTTGCCCGGCGTCGAGCAGCGTCACCTCGCGCTCGGGCAGCGCCGCAGCGAGCGGGATGCCCGGAGATCCGCCGCCGGATCCGACGTCGAGCAACGGGCCCTCGTAGGGCTCGAGCAGCGGCAGCGCCCGCAGCGCGTCGTCGAGGAGCATCTCCCGCGCGCGACCCGGATCGCGCAGCGCAGTCAGCCCCGGCGTCGCGAGAACTGCGTCGAGCCAGTCACTCAGGAACGACGACGACGTAGCGGTTCGGCTCCGTACCCTCGGAGGCCGTACCCACGCCCGCGACGTCCTTGAGGCGCAGGTGGACGACCTTCCGCTCGACCGCCGTCATCGGCTCGAGCTCCTCGGGCTCACCCGAGTCGCGCACCCGTTCGGCGATCCGCAGCGCCAGGGCTTCCAGCGTCGCCTTCCGCCGGGCGCGGTAGCCGGCGGCGTCGACGATCACCTCTTTCCGCCCCTCCCCGTGCGCGCGCCAGCCGACCGCGTTGAGGAGGTACTGCATCGCGTCGATCGTCTGGCCGTGGCGGCCGATCAGAAGGCCCACATCCGGGCCGGAGCACGTGATCACGACCGCCTCCGGCTCCTCACGGGCCTCGACGTCCGCATCGACGCCGAGCGCCCTCACGATTCGTGTCACGAGCCCCCGCGCGTCGGCGGCCTGGGCGGTGTCGTCGCTCTCGCCCGCAGTCGTGCTCGCGGCCGCCGCCTTCGCAGCCTCGGCCGGCAGATGGGCGACGACCCGCGCGGGCTCGTAGCCGACGCCGAGGATTCCGCGCTCTCCCTCGGCGACGACCTCGAAGCGCACCGCGGCCTTGTCGAGCCCGGGATGCCGCCGCTCGAGCTCGCGCAACGCCGCCCACTTCGCCTCGCCGACCGTCTCCCCGGTCGCCTCGGTCGTCAGGTCGGTCACCTCGTTCATCGCCGGCTCGTGCGCTTCTTCTTCCGCCGCACCTGGCGAGGCTGCTGCGAGCCCGACGGAGCAGGCTTCGCCGACGGCGATTCGCCGCGGGCGCCGTTGCCGCTCGAGCCGTCGTCCTTCGGCGGAGTCCGCGAGCTGCGCTTCTCCAGCACCGGAGCGGGCGTCCGGGAGACCAGGCGTCGCGTGATCAGTCCCTGCCCGACCGTCCAGAGGTTCGTCGTCACCCAGTAGAGGACGAGGCCCGCGGGGAAGCGGGCGATGACGAAGACGAAGACGAGCGGCATGACCATGAAGATCGTGCGCTGCGTCTTGTCGACGGTCGTCATCATGAACAGGGACGACGCCATCTGGCTCGCGACGTAGACGAGGAGGAGCACGTAGCCGCCCCAGTGGGCAGTCGTCCCGGCCGAGATCGACGGGATGAAGTGGAGGAACGAGAGGTCGCCCGTGAACTTGAAGTGCTTCAGCGTGTAGTAGAGGGCGATGAAGACCGGGAGCTGCAGCAACATCGGCAGGCACGCGGCGGCCGGGTTGATCTTGTTCTCCCGGTAGAACTTCATCAGCTCTTCGTTCTGCTTCTGCCGGTCGTTCTTGTACTTCTTCTGGATCTCCTTCATCTGCGGCGCGTGCTTCTGCAGCGACTGCGTGGAGTGGATCTGCCGGATCGTCAGGGGCACGAGCAGCATCCGGACGACGACCGTCGTGGCCACGATCGACCAGGCCCACGTGAGGCCGAGGTTCGAGTGGAACCAGTTGAGGACGTGACGCATCACGGTCTCGAGCTGGCTGATGATCGGGATGGCGTAGACGATCATCGGACCGGGTCGAAGCCCCCGTGGCTCATGCCGGCGCAGCGCCTGAATCGCGTACTCCGAGCAGGAGGGGTGGTACTTGCAGGTCGTCGGGAAGAGCGCGCCGAGCGTGAGCCGGTAGAGCCAGACGAGGCCGATTCCGAGCACGCCCGGCAGGCGCATCACGGCGCTCATGCGGCGAGCACCCCGGTCTGTCCCAGCAGCTCGTCGACGCGCTCGCCGAGCCACGCGAAGCCGTTCGCCTCGGCTGCCTCGACGAGCCCGGGACGGACGATCAGCACGTAGTCGTGTCCCGCCGCAACGCGCTCGAGCCGCTCGCGCCAGACCTCGCGAAGGCGCCGCTTGATCCGGTTCCGCTCGACCGCGCCGCCGGCCGCCCGCGGCACCGCGAACCCGATCCGCGGTTCCGCCGGTTCATCCTGCGGCAGCCAGTAGAGAACGAGAAAGCGGGATGAGACCGAACGGCCGCGGCGGTGCACCGCGTCGAAGTCCCGGGAGCGGGACAGGCGGTTGGCGCGCTTCACAGATTGCAGCTTAGTGCCGCTCGCAGCTACGCCGACAGGCGAGCCCGGCCCTTGCCGCGGCGGCGCTTCAGGATCGCGCGACCGGCCTTCGTCGCCATGCGCGCGCGGAAGCCGTGCTTGCGCTTGCGGCGACGGACGTTGGGCTGGTAGGTGCGCTTCACGAGGTGAAAAGGCTCGTCTTTGCCAGAAAAATCCCCGCGGTCGGCGGGGCGCGGCGGTCAGTATAGACGAGGTTCGTCCACCGGCTTATCCACAAGCGCAGATGGCGGAGCGATGCGGGCCGGGCCGGTTTCCCCCACCTGCGTCCACACCTGTGGAGGGATCCGGGAGGCCGAAAAAGCCCTGCACATTCACTGGTTTTGTGGTCGGCGGGGTCACTGTTATGCTGGCCGCCGGGCCGGAGACGGGGAGGATCAGGGCGTCGGTGGAACACCAACTCGAGCTGTCTGCAGAGGACCTCTGGGAGGAGATCTCGGGACGGCTCAGGGAGGCCCTCAGCGACGGGACGTACGGGAAGTGGTTCGGCGACGTCCGCGAGCTCGCGCTCGAGGACGAGACGCTCGTGCTCACCGTGTCGAGCGAGTTCACCCGCGACTGGATCGAAGGTCACTTCCTCGGCCTAATCGGTGCCGCCGTCCGCGACATCGTCGGCTTCGAGCACGCGCTCGAGCTCCGGGTCGCGGGTAATGGCGAGCAGTTGCCGGAGGACCGTGTGGGGGCGGAGGCCGTCGTTCCCATGGTCCAAGGCCTGCGCGTACGGCCCGAGAGCGGCGGCTTCAACGCGAAGTACACCTTCGACTCGTTCGTGATCGGCTCGTCGAACCGCTTCGCGCACGCAGCCGCGCTGGCCGTCGCCGAAGCGCCCGCGCAGGCATACAACCCGCTCTTCATCTACGGCAGCACCGGCCTCGGCAAGACGCATCTCCTCCAGGCCGTTGCGCAGTACGTCGCCGAGCATTCCTCCGAGCTCTCGGTGCGCTACGTCACGAGCGAGGCCTTCGTGAACGACTTCATCAACTCGCTGCGCGACAAGCGGATCGAGGGCTTCAAGCAGCGCTACCGCGCCTACGACGTGCTCCTCATCGACGACGTCCAGTTCTTCGAGGGCAAGGAGCGCTTCCAGGAGGAGTTCTTCCACACCTTCAA
>VAXA01000177.1:1542-4815 GCA_005883365.1 Actinomycetota bacterium | reverse complement strand
CGGGAGGTTGATGACGGTCGAGCTTGCCCAGGACGTGCTCCGCGACGTCTTTCCGCAGGGAGAGGCCGCAGAGGTCTCGATCAAGCGAATCCAGGATCTCGTCGCCGAGCGCTTCCAGCTCTCACTCGACGAGCTCTGCGGCGACAAGCGGTCGCAGGCCATCGTCTACCCGCGGCAGGTTGCGATGTACCTCTCGCGCGAGCTCACCGACTCCTCACTGCCGAAGATCGGCAAGGAGTTCGGCGGCCGCGACCACACGACGGTCATCCACGCGACATCCAAGATCGCTCGCCTCATCCGTGAGGACAGGTCTGTGTACAACCTCGTGCAGGAGCTCACCGCACGTGTGAAGCAGGTGCGCTGACGGTTGCCTCCTGTGGGACCGTCCGGATCGTCCACAATGACGCTCCACACGCTGAGCACCCAGGGCAAGCGGTCGCACGCACGTCTTCCCCGTCGTCCACACTCCCTATGACTTCTACGAGAATCTCAAGATGATTGAGAGTGACATCACAGTTGGTACCGCGTTGAGGATTACGTGTGCGAAGGACGAGCTCGTCCAGGGTCTGTCGCTCGTAGGTCGTGCCGTGTCGAGCCGCACGGCGATCCAGATCCTGTCGGGGATCCTGCTCGAGGCCGGCGGGGACGAGCTGCGCCTGGCTGCTACCGACATGGAGCTCTCGCTGCGCGCGGCGGTGCCGGCACGGGTGGAAGGCGACGGCGCCGTGGTGCTCCCGGGCCGGACGCTCGTCGACATCGCACGGCTGCTTCCCGGAGACGACGTCATGATCGAGCATCGCGCCTCGGAGTCGGTCGTCCATGTCGTCTCCGGCAGCGCGAGCTACACGCTGCACACGTACAACGCCGAGGATTTCCCGCGACTCCCGGACCTCGACGAGGCGCAGACGTTCACGGTCGACCGTGAGGCGCTGCTCGAGACGATCGCCCGCGTCGCGCGCGCAGCGTCCCGTGACGAGGCGCGACCGGTACTCACCGGCGTTCTCGTCCAGTTCGTTGGAGACAAGCTCGTAATGGCCGCCACCGACTCGTACCGGCTCGCGGTGAAGGAGACGACGCTCTCGTCGCCGGCTCCGGAGCTCGAGGCCATCGTCCCGAGCCGCGCGTTGCAGGAGCTTGCGCGCGTTGCCGGGGACGGGGACGAGATCGCGGTCGGCGTGCAGGAGAACCAGGTGCTCTTCTCGGCCGGTGGCGTCTGGCTGACGTCGCGGCGGATCGATGGGCAATTCCCGAACTATCGGCAGCTGCTGCCGGAGACGTTCGAGCACGAGCTGACGATCTCGCGGGCGGAGCTCCTCGATGTCGTGCGTCGCGCTGCGGTGATGATCCAGCGCGCGACTCCCCTCCAGCTCCGCTTCGCCGACGGCGAGGTCACGGTCATCGCGAGAACGCACGAGGTCGGCGAGTCGCAGGAGTCGATGCCGGTCGCGTACAGCGGCGAGCCGCTCGAGATCGGCTTCAACGCGGAGTTCCTGCGAGAGGGTCTCGAGTCCGTCGAGGGCGACGACGTGCGGCTGAAGCTCATCAGCCCGCTGCGCCCCGCAATCCTCACGGACGAAGGCGAGGATTTCACGTACCTCGTCATGCCGATCCGCCTGCCGGGCTAGCCGGCGCTGATCGCCGACACGGTCTCGCTCCGCAGCTTTCGCTCCTACGAGCGACTCGAGCTGGGACTGCGTCCCGGTCTCGTGCTCGTCGTCGGGCCCAACGGCGTCGGCAAGACGAACCTCCTCGAGGCGATTCACGTCGCGACGCAGGGATTTTCGCCGCGTACACGCACCGACTCGCAGGTCATCCGCTTCGGTGCGGAGGGCGCACGCGCCGCGGTCTCGGGGCGTCGAGGCGAGGTGCGGATGGAGCTCGAAGTAACGGTGCGCAGGGGCGAGGGCAAGCGCGCCCGCTTGAACGGCGCCTCCCTGCGGGCGGCCGAGCAGCTGCGCTCGATGGTCTCGACGCTCGTCTTTACACCCGACCGTCTCGGCGTCGTCAAGGGCCCGCCCGCCGCTCGGCGCGCGTACTTCGATCGGGTGCTGGGGCGCCTTGCACCGGCTCGCGCCGCACTGCCGACGGAATACGGTGCCGCGGTCGCACAGCGAAACGCTGCGCTCCGGCGCGCTGCGGGCGGCCACTCGGGTCGCGAGGCGATCGAGCCCTGGAGCGAACGCGTCGCGGCGCTCGGCGCAGAGCTCGTAGCCGCTCGGCTCGACGTTCTCGCGCAGCTCGAGCCGGCCTGCACGGACCGCGCTGCCGAGCTGGGCCTGGACGGCGTCACCCTTCGCTACGAGGGCGAGCCGCCCACGCCGGAGGCGTTGGCCGCGGCGCTCGAACGCGATCTCGAGCGGGGCGCGACGTCGCTCGGGCCGCATCTCGACGACGTCGTGCTCGCGGCCGGCGGCCGAGACCTCCGCAGCTTCGGCTCTCAAGGCGAGCAGCGCCTCGCTCTGCTCGCTCTGCTCCTTGCCGAGGCCGAGACGATCGACGACCGGACCGGGGTGCCTCCGCTTCTGCTGCTCGACGACGTCCTCTCCGAGCTCGACCCCGAACGCCGCCGGATCCTCGCCGCCCGCGTGCGCAGCGCCGGCCAGGCGCTCGTCACCGCGACGGATCCGTCGCTACTGCCTGCGGTTCCCGACCAGCTGCTCGAGGTGACGCCGGGAACGGTGCTGGAGGCTGCGGCCTAGTGGATCCGCTCGGTGACCAGATCCGTTCCGAGCTCCGCCGTGTCGGCGCCGACAGTGGGGCCGGCGACGTAGTAACGGCGTGGCCATCCGCCGTGGGCGAGGAGATTGCGCGCAACGCCTGGCCGGCGCGGACGCAGCCAGACGGGACGCTCGTCGTGCACGTCCGCGACTCCGTCTGGCGCTTCGAGCTGACCCAACGGGCGGGCGAGATCTCGGACCGTCTGCCAGGCCGTCCACGGCTGCGTTTCGTGCCGGGGCCGCTGCCGTCGACGACTCCCGAGCCGCCCTCGCCACTGCGGGCCGAGGCTACGCCGGAGCAGGAGCGAGAGGCGGCGCTGCTCACCGCCGACATCTCGGATCCCACCCTGCGCGAATCTGTCGCGAAAGCGATAAAAGCGGCGCTCGCTCGGGCGCCGGACGACCGCTCCGTCTGATACACTTACCTCTGCCCGCAAATGTGTAATTTGCAGGGCTTTTTTCATGACCGAAACAGACTATACCGCCAAGGACATCACCGTCCTCGAGGGCCTCGAGCCGGTCCGGCTCAGGCCGGGCATGTACGTCGGCTCGACGG
>VAXA01000177.1:0-1356 GCA_005883365.1 Actinomycetota bacterium | reverse complement strand
TCGGGCGGCCTGCACGGCGTCGGCGTCTCGGTCGTCAACGCGCTCTCCGAGCGGCTTGTCGCCGTGGTGCGTCGCGACGGCAAGGTCTACCGGCAGGAGTTCGAGCGCGGCGACCCGCTCGGCGACATGGAGATCGTCGGCGAGATGGCCGAAGACGATCACACCGGCACGACGATCACGTTCCTGCCGGACGCCGAGATCTTCGAGGAGCTCGAGGTCGACGCTGCGACGATCACGCAGCATCTGCGCGAGACCGCGTTCCTGACGAAGGGTCTCTTCGTCAAGCTCGTCGACGAACGGGCGGACGGCAAGACGGTCGAGTTCCACTACGAGGGCGGCATCCGCGACTTCGTCTCGCACATCAACGAGGCGAAGGACGCGATCCACAAGCACATCGTCTACTTCGAGGGCGAGACCGAGCAGGGCGCCGTCGAGGTGGCCATGCAGTGGAACTCGTCCTACCAGGAGTCGGTCTTCACGTTCGCCAACAACGTCAACACCATCGAGGGCGGTTCCCATCTCTCCGGCTTCCGTAGCGCGCTGACACGCACGCTGAACGCGAAGGCGCAGGAGCTCAAGCTGCTGAAGAAGGAGGAGAGCCTCGACGGCGAGGACGTACGCGAGGGCCTCGCCGCAGTCGTCTCGGTCAAGCTCCAGAACCCGCAGTTCGAGGGGCAGACGAAGACGAAGCTCGGCAACCCCGGCATCGAGGGCTTAGTCCAGACCACGGTCAACTCCGCCTTTTCACGGTTCCTGGAAGAAAACCCCCAAGACGCGCGGGCGATCTGCAACAAGGCGATTGCGGCGATGCGTGCGCGGCTCGCGGCGCGGAAGGCGCGCGAGCTGACGCGGCGCAAGTCGGCGCTTGACAGTTCGGCGCTGCCCGGCAAGCTCGCCGACTGCTCGATCCGCGACCCGGCCGCGGCGGAGCTCTACATCGTCGAGGGCGATTCCGCCGGCGGCTCGGCGAAGACCGGCCGCGACCGCACCTACCAGGCGATCCTGCCGCTGCGCGGGAAGATCATCAACAGCGAGAAGAACCGGATCAACAAGGTGCTTTCGAACACGGAGATCCAGGCGATGATCACCGCGATCGGCACTGGGATCGGCGACGAGTTCGACATCTCCGGCCTCCGCTACCACCGGATCATCGTGATGACCGACGCCGACGTCGACGGCTCGCACATCCGGACGCTCGTCCTCACCTTCCTCTACCGGCACATGCGCGAGCTGTTCGAGTACGGCCACATCTACATTGCGGTGCCGCCGCTCTACAAGGTGAAGCTCGGCAACCAGGAGTTCTACTTCGAGAAGGAGTCGCAGCTCGAGGATCTGCTCGTCCGCGAGCGCTTCGGC
>VAXA01000027.1 GCA_005883365.1 Actinomycetota bacterium | reverse complement strand
CGAGCTATCGCATGGAACCGGCCGAATCGGCCGGCAACCACGGCCCGGACACACAATGTCGACGCGTCAGCCGCGGTCTCTATCCGCGTCGAGGTGCCCGCCGGGGTACCCACGCCGTGCAAAACGCGCGACTTCTCCCGCAACCATGCAGTGCTTCAGAAACCGCTGTCGAGCCAAAGTACCTGCAAATCAGAAGATTCATGGCCCCGGGAGGAATCGAACCTCCGCACGCAGCTTCGAAGGCTGCCGCTCTGTCCGCTGAGCTACGGGGCCGAGCCCGGAAAAGCGTATCCCTCGACTCGCTACGCTGTTCAGCGCCCGCGGTGGCGGTAGCTCAGTTGGTAGAGCTCCGGGTTGTGGTCCCGGTGGTCGCGGGTTCGAGTCCCGTCCGCCACCCCTCTAGCCAAGCCAGACTCGAGCGCGAGCGGCACGCCCGCGCTCGAAATGGCAACGTTTTGGCAACTACTAGAAGATCCAGTTGACGGGGTAGTAGAGAGCGGCCGCGACGAGGGCGGCGGCTGGAAGGGTCACGAGCCAAGCGACGACGATGTTGCCCGCGACGCCCCAGCGGACAGCCGAGAGCCGCCGGGTCGCGCCAGCGCCCATCACTGAGCCTGAGACGACGTGTGTCGTGGAGATCGGAAAACCGAAGTGGGTGCCGGCGTAGAGGGTGGTACCGGCGGCGACCTGGGCGGCGAAGCCGTGTTCGGGCTGCATCTTGTAGATCCGCTGGCCGAGCGTGCGGACGATCCGCCACCCACCGACGTAAGTCCCGGCCGCGATCGTCAGTCCCGCTGTGACCTTCACCCAGGTCGGGATGTAGAAGCTCGAGATCGAGCCGTGCGTGTAGAGGGCTAGCGCGATCACGCCCATCGTCTTCTGCGCATCGTTCGCGCCATGTGTGAAGGCGACCCAGCTGCCAGAGAAGAGCTGGCCGGCACGGAACCCCCGGTTGGCGATACCGGGCGTGAGCCGGTGGAAGAGCCAGTAGATGGCGACGAGGAGGACGAATGCGCCGGCGAAACCGATCACGGGCGAGGCGGCCCCAGGGACGACGACCTTGTGCCAAAGCCCGGACCATTTGACTCCCTGCGAGCCCGACTGGACGAGCGCTGCGCCGATCAGGCCCCCGATCAGGGCGTGGGTCGAGCTCGAGGGCAGGCCGGCGCGCCACGTAAGGAGGTTCCAGGTGATCGCACCGAAGAGCGCGGCCAGCACTGTCTGCTCGGTGACCAGGCCAGTGTCGATGAGCCCCTTGCCGACGGTCGTGGCGACGGCGGTCGTCACGAATGCGCCGGCGAGGTTCGCGGCTGCCGAGATGAGCACCGCCCAGCGCGGCGAGAGCGCCCGGGTCCCGACCCAGGTTGCCACGTAGTTTGCCGTGTCGTGGAAACCGTTCGTGAAGTCGAACGCGAGAGCTACCGCAACCACGAGAACGAGCAGCGCCAAGGCCTACGAGCTCCGGTTCAGCGGTTCTTGACGACGATCGCCTCGAGCACGTCGGCGGCGTATTCGCAGGCGTCCATCGCCTGCTCGAGACTCTCGTGGATGTCCTTCCAGCGGATCACCTCGAGCGGGTCGGCACGTGCCATGAAGAGGCTCGAGACGCTGTCGTGAAGGATCCCGTCGGCCACGTCCTCGAGCTCGCGTAGCTGTGCGAGATGTGCCCGCGAGTCCTGGAATCCCTCGAGCAGTGCGACGGCGTCGGCGAGCTTCCCCGCCGAGCGCCGAATAATTTGCGCCTGCTCGCGTGCCTGCAAGCGGATCTCACGGACGCCGTAGCCGACGACCCTGCCTGCCGCCGCGTCGACGTGGTCGCAGATATCGTCAAGAGCGCCTGCGAGCCGGTACATGTCGTCCCGATCGAACGGCGTAACGAACGTGCGGTTGAGGAGGTCGACCAGCTCGTGTGTGAGGCGGTCGCCCTCATGCTCCAGCTCCTTCACCTCACGTCCGAGGTCATCTGCATCGTCCGGGAACCGGTCGAGTAGCTCGACGAGTCGCTCGGCGATCGCGACGATGTTCTCGGCCGCTCGGTTGTAGAGGCCGAAGAACTCGTGCTTCTGAGGGATCAGCGTCAGGCGCGCCACGGCAGGCCGTGCTTGCTTGTCCGCCGGCAGACCCGGTCATTCGAGGACAAGGAGACCCTCATGTACTTGCTCACACGCGTCGTTGCAGTTGCCAGCCTGCTCGCGTCGGCGTTGGCTGGGGCCTCCTTTGCCGCCGGTGGCGCCTCGGCCGCGTCGGACGTGGTCGGACATGTGTACGTGAACGACAACACGGCACCTGTCAACAGCATCGCCGGCTTCGACCGCCACGCCGACGGGAGCCTCACGCCGGCACCGGGCTCTCCCTTCTCGATCGGCGGCTCTGGGACGGGTCACCCCGACGCCTCGCAGGGCTCGCTCCAGCTGAGCGCCGACGGTCGCTACCTGCTCGCCGTCGACGCGGGCAGCAACCAGATCTCGGTGCTGCGGATCAAGCCCGACGGCGCACTCCAAGCTGTCGAAGGATCGCCGGTCGCGTCGGGCGGTGTCGCCCCGGTCAGCATCGGTGTCCACGACGATCTCGTCTACGTCGGCAACGCCGGCCCCGGCAGCAGCCTCGGCGACACCAACTACACCGGCTTCAGGCTGAACGCGGGTGGGCAACTGAGGCCGATTCCCGACTCGACCTACGTGCTCCCGAACGACTCCAAGCCGGGCCAGGTGCTCTTCAACGGCGACGGGACCAGGGTCGCCGGCACCCGCATCGCCACCTCGCTGATCGACAGCTTCACCGTCGGCCAGGACGGACGACTGACCGCAGCTCCCGGCTCACCCTACGACGCCCAAGCGTTCTCGCCCGCTCAGGGCTGGGGCCAGCTCGGCAGCGAGTTCAACCCCACCAACCCAGACGAGCTGTTCGTCTCCGACGCCCACACCGCGGCCGGAGGCGCCGCCTTCCCGGGCCTCGTCTCCAGCTTCACCGACGCCGCGGACGGCACCCTCACCCCGGTGGGAGCGCCGGTCGCCAACGACGGCGGCGCTGCCTGCTGGATCGAGATCAGCCACGACGGCAGCTTCCTCTTCGTCGTCAATACGGCTTCGGCCTCGATCTCCAGCTACTCGATCGGCACCGGCGGAACGCTCACCTTCCTCCAGAGCACCGCCCCCGGCCAAATCGGCGCCGGCGCCGAGGACGCACGCCTTTCCCCCGACGGCTCCACCCTCTGGGTCGTCGAGTCGGGCAGCAACGCCGTCTCCGGCTTCACCGTCGACGGCGGCACCCTCACCCCGCTGACGGGCGCTGCCGGACCCCGCGGAGCATCCCCCTCCGGCATCGTCGTCACCTAACCCACCGCACCGCGCGACGGGGCCGCGTTTGCGGCCCCGTTTGCGCCCTTGTGTTCAGGCCGGCACTCGCTCCCCCGAGAAGATCCGCACCATCTCGCGGTTGAAGGCCGGGATGTCATCGGGCTTCCGGCTCGTCACAAGACTGCCGTCGACCACGACCTCCTCGTCCACCCAGTCGCCGCCTGCGTTGCGGATGTCGGTCTCGAGCGTCGGCCACGAGGTGACGCGCTTGCCGCGCACGACGCCGCTCTCGACGAGCACCCACGGGGCGTGACAGATGAGCGCCATCGGCTTGCCGGAGTCGTGGAATCCGCGGACGAACGCGACGGCGTTCTCGTCCCCGCGGAGCTGGTCGGGATTGCCGACGCCGCCCGGGACCATGAGCGCGTCGTAGTCGTCGGGCGACACCTGCTCGACCGTCCGGTCGACCTGCACGGTGTTCGCCGGATCGAAGTGGTCGAAGCCCTTGATCTCGCCGTCGTGAATCGAGACGATCTCGACGTCGGCGCCCGCGTCCTCGAGCGCCTGCCTCGGCTCCTCGAGCTCCACTCGCTCGAACATGTCGGCCGCGAGGATCGCGACCTTCTTGCCTTTCAGCATCTCAGCCACAAAGACCCCTCCTTGTGATTTCGGTGTCGCCGGGCGCCTACCCGGCGCCGCGAGACCTATACGTGCCCACCTCCGGGACTTGGAGCAGGCGCGCAGCCGTACTTCGAGTAGTGCGAACGATCCACGGAGCCGCGGTGGGAGTCCTCGCGATCACGCTGATCGCTGCCGCCGCTGCCTCGACACCGCTGCCCTCACGCCAGTCGGTGCGGGTCGTGATCGACGGACGCTCGATCGCGCGCCGCTTTCCGCACGGGCAGTCGGTCGTCTTCCGCTATCCGGCGAACTGGCATGTCACGAGGCGCCGTCTCGACAATGTGTCCGACCCGCACACCCTGTTCGCCGTGAGCACGTACAGGCTGCCGAGCGGGATCGACGACTGCGACGGCACGCGGGCACGGGGCCGGCCGGCCGACGGCGCCTTCGTCCTCGTGAAGGAGGTCCTCGACGGCGCCTCGCTTCGCCGCAGCCTGCCGCGACTGCCGAGCCGCCCCAGGCACTTCCGGCTCCCCACCAGCGGACGCTCAGGCTGTCTGCCGCCGGCGAGCCTCTTGTACGAGTTCCGGGTTGCCAAGCGAGCCTTCTACGTTTGGGTCAGTGTGGGACGCCGCGCCTCGCCGCAGACCCGCGCAGCCCTGACGAGGTTGCTCGACGGCTTGCGGATCGCGCGCTACGCGACCCCGTAGGTCTTCCGCAAGTAATCCAGATACGGCTGCGCGGAAAGCGACGAGCTGGTCGCGCGGCGCAGCGTCTCCTGTGGAGAGAACTTGCGGCCGAGGGCGTGCACGTGCTCGCCGAGCCACTCGCGCAACGGCGCGAAGTCGCCGCTGCCAACCTGCTCCTCGAGCTCGGCGAGATCGCGCCGGGCCGCCTCCCAGATCTGCACGGACGCAACCGTCCCGATGAGGTACGTCGAGAAGTAGCCGATCGAGCCGCCCGACCAGTGGACGTCCTGCAGGACGCCGTGCCCGTCGTCGGGCACCTCGACGCCGAGGTACTCCCACATCTTCTCGTTCCATCGCTGCGGCAGGTCGCGCAGCGCCACGCGGCCTTCGACGATGTCCTGCTCGAGCTCGAAGCGGAGCATGACGTGCATCCCGTACGTCACCTCATCGGCCTGGATGCGGATCAGGCTCGGTTTGACGGCATGGATGCCGGCCCGGAAGCGCTCGAGGTCGACGTCCGCGAGCTGCTCGGGGTACGTCTCCTGCAGCCGCGAATAGAAGCGCTGCCAGAACGGGAGGCTGCGGCCGACGAGGTTCTCCCAGAGCCGGCTCTGCGACTCGTGGATACCGAGCGAGCACGCCTGGCCGGTCGGCAGCCGCTCGAGGTGCTGCGGCAGCTGGTGCGTGTACAGGCCATGGCCGTACTCGTGCATCGTCGAGAAGAGCGACTCGAGCGAGTCGGGGTGGTAGTTCGTGGTGATCCGGACGTCGTTGCGACCAGCACTCGAGGCGAACGGATGCTCGGTCGGGTCGATCCGCCAGCTGTCGGGCCGGTGTCCGAAGAGCTCGATCACGTCGAGCGCGAGCGCGCGCTGGCGATCGGGCGGGAAGTCCCCGTGGAGGAACGTGTCGTCAACCTCCCGCTCCCGCAGCTCGGCGATCAGCTCGACGAGCGGCGGCTTGAGCTCCTCGAACAGCGTCCGCACCTCCGCCGTCGTCGTCTGCGGCTCGTAGTCGTCGAGGAGGACGTCGTACCGCTCGGCGGCGCCATCCGCAACGCGGTCGACGTACTCGAGCTTCAGCTCCACGATCCGCTCGAGCGCCGGCAGGAACGATGGGAAGTCCGCCTCGGCCTTCGCCTTCACCCAGACGGGCCGCGCCTCGGCGGTTGCTCGGGCCATCGCCGCGCGGAGCGCCGACGGCACGTTGACCGCCTTCTCGTAGTCGCGGCGCGTGAGCCCGATCAGCGCGGCGTCGTCGGAATCGGGCTCGAGCGAGTCTTCGAGCGGCCGCAATTCGTCGAGAAGCCGGCCGACAGCGGGGTCGGTGAACAGCTCGTGCGCGACGCGCTGCACCGTCGCCGTCTGGTCAGCCCGATGGCCGGTGCCGGCGAGCGGCATCATCGTCTGCTGGTCCCACGAGAGAAGCCGGACGACCTTGTTGAGGTCCGTGACCTGGGCCAGCCGCTCCTTCAGCCGCTCGAAGGCGTCCGCCATGCGCGGCACCCTACCCGCGCCGCTGAGGGCTCTACTCTTGGGAGCGCGCGCCCGTAGCTCAGTGGACAGAGCGGCGGACTTCTAATCCGCGGGTCGGAGGTTCGAATCCTCCCGGGCGCATCTCTCGTGCGTGCTTTGGGTACAAGCGGACGATGACGCGCCGGGCAGCTGAGGGCGATCGGCGTCGCGGCCCCCTCGGCGTGGTGCTCGCACACCACCGCGACCACGAGGCACACGACGTCGTGATGCTGATGATCGTCGCCGCCGCGTTGTCGCTCGTCGCAACGATCTTCGTCGCCGGGGCGGCTGGTTACGTGGCCGTCGCCTCCCGTCTCCGGCACGCGAACACGTACTGGTTCCCGTTCGCGATCGCGGGCGCCGTCGCCGCCCACATCGGCTACACCTTCGCGTACCGGGAGATCGCCCACGTGGGCCGCGGCGTCAAGCTCGGGAGGCTGCGCGCGGCCGCGATCGTCGCCGCCGGGTTCGGGATGTTCATTCCTCGCGGCGGATTCGCCGTCGACATCGAGGCGCTCGAGGATCTCGGCGTGCCGCCCGACGAGGCCCGGATCCGGGTGCTCGGTCTCGGCTCGCTCGAGTACGCCGTCCTCTCGACGGGTGCGCTCATCTGCGCGATCCTCATGCTCGTCGACCACCGGCACGCGCAGCGCGCGGTAACGCTCTCGTGGACGGTCGGCGTTCCTGCGGGAACGGCGCTTGCCCTGCTCGCCGTTCGTTACCGCAAGTGGCTTTGCCGCGGCCGCCTGGGCCGCGTGCTCGGCCCACCGCTCGAAGCGATCGGAGTCGTCGGGCAAATCGTCGCATCGCCGCGGCGGCACGGCGCGGCGGCCTTCACCGGCATGGCC
>VAXA01000176.1 GCA_005883365.1 Actinomycetota bacterium | reverse complement strand
GCGCCGGCCACCTGCACGGCGACGAGCGCAGCGATTCCGACGGCTGCCAGGGCAGCCACCACCGTGAACTTCTTCATCCGATTCCCCCTCTGATTTCGGCTTGACCTCGGGCCTCAGTTGGCGGGGCGAGCCTCGCCGCCGCGTGCGGGCGCATGGGCATCGCCGTGGTGACGCGGTCGAAACGAAGCTGTGAACCCCGCTGGCCGGAGACTTACAAACCGCGCGGCCGCGCTGCGCCGAACAGCCGCCCGGCCTCGGCCTTGACGAAACCCATCCGCTCGTACATCGCCCCGAGCGTCGGTTCGCTTGCCCGCCGTGCCTTCTCTGCCCCTACTGCGAGCAGCCGCTGCAGCTCCCGCTCGTCGGCACGCAGCTGGCTGTACCGCTCCTGAATTGGCGTCAGTAGGGCGACGACCGCCTCGCCGACGTCCTCCTTGAACTGCCCGTAGCCGGCGCCGTCGTAGCGGCGCTCGAGCTCTGCGACAGGCTCGCCCGTCGCGACCGACATGATCTCGAGCAGGTTCGAGATGCCGGGCTTCGCGTCCGGCTGGTGCCGGATCTCCTTCTCCGAGTCCGTGACCGCCGTCTTGAACTTCTTCCGGATCACGTCGGGCTCGTCGACCATCCTGACGACGCCCTGCGGGGCCCCCCGAGTCGTCGACATCAGCCGCTCGGGCTCCTGGAGATTCTTGATCCGGGCGCCCTCCTCGGGATAGATGGCCCGCGGGATCGTGAACGTCTCGCCGAAACGCTGGTTGAAGCGCTCGGCAACGTCGCGGATCAGCTCGAGGTGCTGGCGCTGGTCGTCTCCGATCGGGACGATCTCCGTCTGGTAGAGCAGGATGTCGCCGGCCATCAGCACCGGGTACGTGAAGAGCCCGGCAGAGACGAAGTCCTGGTCCTCGGACTTCTCCTTGAACTGGGTCATGCGTCGCAGCTCGCCGAAGCTCGTCACCGCGCTCAACAGCCACGCCGCCTCGGCGTGTGCGACGACGTGGCTCTGCGCGAAGACCGTCGAGCGGTCCGGGTCGAGGCCCGTTGCGAAGAGCATCGCGGCGCCCGCGAGCGTGTACTCGCGCAGTTCCTCGGGCTGGAACGACGTCGTGATCGAGTGCAGGTCGACGATGCAGAAGAACGCCTCGCCCTGCTCCTGTGTCGCGACGTACTGCCGGTAGCCGCCGGAGTAGTTGCCGAGCGTCTTGTCGCCGGAGGCGCGGATGCCGGAGAAAATGCGGGGCTCGGCCATGGAGGGTGATTCTGCCTAAGCTGTTCCGATGGCGATCACCGGAGCCCCCGAGCTGCTCATCGTGATGGGCGCGAGTGCCACCCAGGAACAGGTGGACGAGGTCGTCGCCCGGCTCGACGAAGCCGGCTGCTCCGCGCTCGTCACGCCCGGCCGCGAGGCGACGGTGATCGGCGCGATCGGCGAGCGGGAGCTGCTCGCGACCCTGCCGCTCGAGGGATTCGCCGGCGTCGAGCAGGTGCTGCCGATCCTCAAGCCGTACAAGCTCGTCTCGCGCGAGCTGTCCCCCGATCCCACCGTGATCGAGGTGCGCGGCCGCCGGATCGGCGACGGTTACTTCGGCTTCATCGCGGGCCCGTGCACCGTGGAGACGCGCGAACAGACGCTCGAGACGGCGCGTGCGGTCGCCGCCGAGGGCGTGACGATGCTCCGCGGCGGCGCCTTCAAGCCCCGCACGTCGCCGTACGCCTTCCAGGGGCTCGGCGACGAGGCGCTCGAGATCCTGAAGGAAGCCCGCGAGGAGACCGGGCTGCCGCTCGTCACCGAACTCATGGACCCGCGCCACGTCGAGGCTGTCGTCGAGGCGGCGGACGTGATCCAGATCGGCGCCCGCAACATGTCGAACTTCTCGCTTCTCTCCGAGGTCGGCCGCGCCCCGAAGCCCGTCCTCCTCAAGCGCGGGCTCTCCTCGACTGTCGAGGACCTGCTCATGGCGGCGGAGTACATCGTCAAGGAGGGCAACTCCGAGGTGATCCTCTGCGAGCGCGGCATCAAGACGTTCGAGACCGCGACGCGCTTCACGCTCGACATCGGCGCGATTCCCGTGCTCAAGCAGGAGACGCACCTGCCGGTGATCGTCGACCCATCCCATCCGGCGGGGCGGCGCGACCTCGTCCTGCCGCTCGCGCGGGCGGCGGTCGCGGCGGGCGCCGACGGGATCATCGTCGAGGTGCACCCCCGGCCGGAGGAGGCGCTGTGCGACGCCGCGCAGCAGATCCCGACCTCCGAGTTCGGCGACTTCTCCGACGAGATCCGCGCACTCGCGTCCCTCATGGGACGCACTATCGGCTGAACGTGCGTGTGGAGCCGGCCGCCGCGGTCGTCGGGCATGTCGTCGTGCCCGGGGACAAGTCGATATCGCACCGTGCCGTCCTGATCGGTGCGCTCGGCGAGGGGGAGACCCGCGTGAGCGGCTTCGGCCGCTCGGGGGACACGCAGGCCACGGTGGACGCGGCGCGGGCTCTGGGGGTCGAGGTCGAGGACGTCGCCGACGACGAGCTCGTCGTGCGCGGCGTCGGGCTGCGCGGGCTGCGCCCCGGCAGCGTCGACTGCCGCAACGCCGGAACGCTCATGCGCCTCCTGACCGGTGTCCTCGCCGGCCAGGACGGAGAGTTCACGCTTGCCGGCGACGAATCGCTCACGCAGCGGCCGATGGAGCGAGTCGCCGCGCCGCTGCGCCGGATGGGTGCCGACGTCGAGACGACCGACGGTCACGCGCCGCTCGTCGTCCGCGGCTCCGGCCTGCACGGCGTGGAGATCGAGCCGGAGGTGGCGAGCGCGCAGGTGAAGTCCGCGATCCTCCTCGCCGGTCTCAACGCCGAAGGGCCGACGACGGTCGTCGAGCGCATCTCGACCCGCGACCACACAGAGCTCATTCTCGAGGCGGCGGGCGCCCGAGTCCGCAGCAGGGCGGCGTCCGTCACCGTCGAGCCTGCTGGCGCGCTCCGGCTCGAGCAGGTGATCGTCCCGGGCGACTTCTCGTCCGCTGCGCCGCTGCTCGTCGCCGCAGCGCTCGTCCCCGGCAGCGACCTCACGATCCACGACCTCGGCGTCAACCCGCACCGCACCGGGCTGCTGGCCGTGCTCGAGCGGATGGGCGCGCGCGTCTCCGTCTTCAACCGGCGCCGCGCCGGCGGTGAGCCCTTCGCGTCGGTGCAGGTGCAGCCCGGCGAGCTCGTCGCGACGGAGATCGGAGCGGACGAGGTGCCGGGTCTGGTCGACGAGCTGCCGCTCGTTGCCCTCCTTTCCTCTCACGCGCGCGGCGAGACGCGTGTCTCCGGCGCAGGGGAGCTGCGCGTGAAGGAGACGGACCGCATCGAGGCGGTCACCGACGGCCTACGGCCGCTCGGTGCACGAATCCACTCGCTGGCCGATGGCTGGACCGTCAGGGGCGTCCCAGCCCGGCTCCGCGGCGGCCGCGTCGACGCGCGCGGCGACCACCGGATTGCCATGCTCGGCGCCGTTGCGGGCCTCGCCTCCCGCGAAGGAGTCGCAATCGAGGGGGCCGATACCGCGGCTATAAGCTTCCCCGGCTTCTACGAGCTCCTGGAGTCGGTGACGAGGCGATAAGCATGATCGTGGCGATCGACGGGCCCGCAGGCGCGGGGAAGAGCACGGTGGCGCGCGCGCTTGCGGAGCGGCTCGGCTTCCGCTACCTCGACACGGGCGCGATGTACCGCGCGCTTACGTGGCTCGCCATGCAGCGGGGGCTCGACCTCGGTAACGCGGAACGGCTGGCGCAGCTCGCGCGCGAGCACCCCGTCCTCTTCTCCGAGGACGACCGGGTCTGGATTTCCGGGACCGACGTCACCTCCTCGATCCGCGAGACGCGCGTCGACCGGATGGTGCCGGTCGTGGCCCGCCACCATGCGGTGCGCGAGGTGATGCGCGAGCGCCAGCGGCAGCTCGGGGGCGACGGCGACGTCGTGATCGAGGGACGCGACATCGGCACCGTCGTCGTTCCGGACGCCGACGTGAAGGTCTTCCTCGTCGCCGACCGGGAGGAGCGCGCGAAGCGGCGCATCGCCGAGCGGCCCGGCATCGGCGCGGACGCGCTCGCCACCGACCTGCGCCTCCGTGACGAGAGCGACGCGGCGCGCATGCAGCCCGCACCGGACGCGACCGAGATCGACACGACGAATCTCGAGGTCGACGACGTCGTCGACCGCATCGAGACCCTCGTCCGCGAACGCTCCGCAGCCGCGTGAAGTCCGAGGACGTCGTCTGGACGTTCGGCAAGCCGCTGCTCGGGTTCCCGGCGGCGGTCGCGACGCGGCTCCGCTCGTACGGCGCGGAGCGGATGCCGCGCAGCGGCGGCGCCGTGCTCGCCATCAACCATTTCTCCTGGATCGACATCCCCTGCATCGGCTACGTCTCTCCGCGCAACCTCTACTTCCTAGCCAAGGTCGAGGCGCACCGGGTCCCCGGGCTCGGACAGGTGATCCGCGGCTTCGGCACGCTGGCGGTGCGGCGCGGCGAGTCCGACCGCGAGGCGGTGCGCAGGATGCGGGAGGTGGTGCGCGACGGAAACGTCCTCGGCGTCTTCGTCGAGGGAACACGGCAGCGGAGCGGCGTTCCCGGGCACGTCCAGCCGGGCGCGGCTATGGTCGCGCTGCAGGAGGACGTGCCGGTGATCTGCGCCGCGATCCATGGCTCGCAGCACTGGCGGCTCGGCAACTTCGCGCCCGTCTCGATCGCGTGGGGCGAGCCGATGCGCTTCGGGGGCCTGCCGCGCGGCGGCAAGGGGTACCGCGCCGCCTCGGAGGAGATCGAGCAGGAGCTGCACCGCCTCTGGGCCTGGCTGCGCGACCTGCACGAGGCGGGCCGGCCGCGCGTCGCCGTTCCTCCGTCGCGCGAGGACGCCGCACCGGTCACGCTTCCGGGGTGACCGACCTCGAGGACATCGACGCGGACGCGCTGCCCGCGCCGCCTCCTCCCCCGCTCCTCGGGGCGGTGGCGATCATCGGCTTCCCGAACGTGGGCAAGTCGACGCTCGTCAACCGCCTGACCGAGACGCGGGCGGCGGTCGTGCACGAGAGCCCGGGCGTGACGCGCGACCGGAAGGAGCTCGTCTGCGAGTGGACGGGGAAGCGTTTCGTGCTCGTCGACACCGGCGGCGTCGACATCGCGGATCCGGCGCCGCTCACGCGCGCGATCGCGCAACAGGCGCGCGAGGCGGTCGCGGATGCGGATCTCGTGCTCTTCGTCGTCGACGCGTGCGCCGGCGTGACGCCCGGCGACGAGGAGGTCGCACAGATCCTGCGCGAGGCGCACAAGCCGGTGCTGGTGCTTGCGAACAAGATCGACGATCCGAGCCAGGAGCCGTTTGCACTCGAGCTGCACCGGCTGGGGCTCGGCGACCCGATCCCGATCTCGGCACTACACGGGATCGGCAGCGGCGACCTGCTCGATCGCATCCTCGTGGAGCTCGAGCGACTCGCGCCGCCGGGGCGGCCCTCGCTGTCAGACGACGCGATCCGCGTCGCGATCCTCGGCCGGCCGAACGTCGGCAAGTCGAGCCTCGTCAACGCGCTCCTCGGCCGGGAACGCCTGATCGTGAGCGAGATTCCCGGCACGACCCGCGACGCCGTCGACACGGTGCTCGAG
>VAXA01000175.1 GCA_005883365.1 Actinomycetota bacterium | reverse complement strand
TCGGCCTGCGCCTCGGCGAGACGGGCGTCCATCGCGCCGACGCGTCGCAGTGCCCGGCGCAGGAGGACGGCGGCTCCGGCGGCGACGGTGCAGGCCGTCAGCCCGCCGGCGGACACGGCGAGTGGTCGGTCGTGACGCAGAGCGAAGGCGACCCAGATCCCGGCGGCCGCACAGGCCTCGAGGCCGGCGGAGGACGCGAGCAGCGCTGTCGGCGCGCGGCGGATCGCAGCGCCGGCGAGCGTGAGCGCCGCCAGCACGATGCCGCCGGCGAAGATGAGATCGGCGATCGTCGTCAGCGCCACCCTCCAGAGTGTAGAGCGCTATCCAGCACGGAGAAGCAGAAGTGCGACGGCGATCAGCACCATCGCCAGAGCGAGCGCCTTGAGCGCCGCTTCGGGCACCGCTGCGAGGGCATCCGCGTCGATCGGCAGCCTCGCCCCATCGTCGAGCCGCGCCTCCCCTTCCACGGCGACGACGCGCCGGCGGACGAGTCGGACCGGCGTCGAGAGCCGCCGCTGCGCCCAGCTCGAGGCAAACGCGTAACCCGCAGCCGCGAAGGCGGCTCCGTGCAGCGTCCGTGCCGAGGCGAAGTACGCCGTGAGCACGGGGAAGGCGCCCCAGGCCGCCGGGAACCAGAGTCCACCGTGGAAGGCGCCGCCGAACAGCTCCAGGTTGTACGCGACGACGAGAAACGCGCCGACGGCGACGAAGACGATCAACCAGAGCGTGCGCGAGACCGCGACGGCGATGCCGATCCCGGCCGCGGCCGAGATCGAGACGACTGCGAGGGTCACGAGCATCGCCGGTGGGATGCGCGTCTGCAGCGGCCTGCCCCGCATCTCGTCGAGGGCGTGCGCTCCGACGCCCATGGCGAGCGCGAAGGCGAGTGTCGTCCAGCCGAGCAGCGCCCAGTCCATGTGCGGCGCCAGCGCGGCGCCGACCGCGACGTACGAGAGGTGCCAGAGCGTGTACGGCGGGTGGAGGAGAGTGACGTAGTCGCGCCAGCCGCCCGAGCGGAGCGCGTAGAACGCGGGACGCGGCCGTGTCGTCACGCGCGCCGTCCCCAAACGACCAGGCCGCCGCCGACGCTGAGTCGTTGCGCGCGCACCTGGGCGATTCCCGCCTGTCGCCACGCATCGAGCAGGCGCGGCTCCGGCCAGCTCCGCCAGAAGTCCCGGATGCTCGGTCCCAGGAAACGGCCGACCTCTTCCCAGCCGGGCGAGACGACGACTCCGGCCGCCGGCAGTCCCGCCCGCACGTACAGCTCCCACAGCGGGCGCCATCCGCCGCGCGGGAGCCCGAACTCGAGCATCGCGACCGTTCCGCCGGGCCGGACCACACGCGCGAGCTCGTGCAAGGTTGCGGGGACGTCGTCGACATAGCGGAGGAGATACGTGAAGGTGACGGCGTCGAATTCTCCGTCGGCGAACGGCAGGGCCTCTGCTCGCGCTTCCTGCAGCTCGATCCGCCCGGTCAGGCCCGCGCGCTCGACGTGCCCGCGCCCGGCTGCCAGCATCTCGGGGCTCTGGTCGACGCCGACGACCGTCCGGGCGCGTTCGGCGCGTGCGAGCTCGATCGCGACTGCCGCCGTACCCGTGGCCACGTCGAGCACGCGGTGCGCGTCGGGCGGGACCCGCGAGACGAGGAAGGATCGCCAGCGCGGGTCCTGACCGAACGAGAGCAGGCGCGCGTAGCGGTCATACGTCTGGCCCAGCGGCGCGAAGAGCTCGCGCGCCTGGCGGGTACGGGCGGAGGCTTCCACGGGCCTATTCTGGCCGCATGACGGTGGCGGAGGACGTCGCGCGCGTCGGAGGCGCAGCCGCCACCTTTGCAGAGCCGGGAGAGGAGCTCGCGGGGCTGCTCGTCGCGGAGATGCTCGGGCGGCGCGTCTACCTCTGCGCATTCGAATCGGCGGCAGGGCGCGCGTGGCTTGCGCTCGACGAGGAGGCGCAGCCGCTGACCGAGCTGCGGCTCGTGCGAGAGGCGGCCTCGCTCGCAGCCCTCTGCGAAGTGGCAGAGGAGTCCGCGGGCGGCGGCCACTTGCCGGAGCTCCGAGCTCGGCTCGCCGAGCTGCGCGAGACGGAGGGGCCGGTGGGGATCGAGGAGGCTGAGGCCGAGGCCGCGGCCCTGGCCGAGACGCTGCAGCCGGAACCGCGCGTCGCGAGCGGCGCGTACCTCGACGCGATCGGCTCCGCCTCGCGCCGGCTCGAGCAGGCGCTCGGGGAGGGTGGCCCGTCTCCGTTCGCCGCCGCGATGCAGGCAGCGCTCGGCTCGGTCGAGGCGGTGGCGGACGACGTGGAGCGCAACCACAAGCTTCCGCTCACGTAGCTCCGCGGGGTGCGGCTACCCTTGCCGGATGGAAGGCGGCGGCTTCGGATTCCCCTTCGGCGGTGACCCCGAGGAGATCATGCGCGGTCTGCGCGAGTTTGCAGAGCAGCAGGCCGAGAGCGTCCAGGAGGCGCAGCGAGAGCAGTTCGCGACGCTGACGCTCAACACCGCCGTCGAGCTGACGGCCGCTGCGCTGCAGCAGCTCCAGCCGCAGGGCGGCGCCGACGAGCAGGCAATCGCTCTTCGGGACGCGATGCGCGTCCTCTTCCCCGAGGCAGTGGCGCTCGTCAGCGCTGCCCGCCAGGGGTTCATGCGCGAGTCCTAGGGTCGAGCCCGCAGCGGCGCCCGCGTAGAATCGCCGCGCCCGTGTCGCTGCTCGACTCTGCCCTCGTCCGCCTTTTGCCGGCGGTGCCGAAGCCCGTGGTGCAGCTTTTCTCCTCGCGGTACATCGCCGGCGCGACATTGGCCGAGGCCGTCGAGTGCGTGCGCGAGCTCAATGCGGGCGGGAAGCTGGCGACCGTCGACGTTCTCGGCGAGGAGATCACCCGCGAGGAGGAGACCCGCGCGATCGCCCAGGCGTATCGCGACGTCTTCGCCGCGATCGACGAGGCTGCGCTCGACTCCAACGTCAGCGTCAAGCTCACCGCGCTCGGGCTCGATCTCTCGTACGAGCTGTGCCGCGAGAACCTCGTCGACGTCGTCCGCACGGCGGCCGGCTACGGCAACTTCGTCCGGGTCGACATGGAGGACTCGTCGACGACCGACGAAACGCTCCGGGTCTACCGCGAGCTCCGCGAGGAAGGGCACGACAATCTCGGCATCGTCCTCCAGGCGCGGCTGCGGCGCACGCTCGACGACGTCAACGCGCTCGCGGACCTGCGGCCGAGCGTCCGGCTCTGCAAGGGCATCTACCTCGAGCCCGGCACGATCGCGTTCACCGACTACGAGGCGGTGCGCGCGAACTTCCTCGGCTGCCTCGACGGACTCCTCGATGCCGGGTGCTACGTCGGCGTCGCGACGCACGACGAGTGGCTGATCGGCGAGTCGCTCGCGCGCATCTCTCGGCGAGGGCTCCGGCCGCTCGAGTACGAGCTCCAGATGCTGCTCGGGGTGCGGGAGGAGCGGCGCGACGAGCTCGTCGCGGAAGGGCACCGGCTGCGCGTCTACGTCCCGTTCGGCGAGCATTGGTACGGCTACTCGCTGCGCCGGCTGCAGGAAAACCCGGCCATGGCCGGGACGATCGCGCGCGCGACGGCCGGGCGGGTTCTGCGGCTGAGCCGGTGATCTGGGCGCGGGCTGAGGGCTGCCGCGTCACGCTCGCCAACGGGCGCGAGCTCCTCGACCTCACGGGCGGCTTCGGCGTCGCGGCGCTCGGCCACCGTAACCCGCGCATCCTCGAGGCCTGGCGCGAGCAGGAGGTCGTGCACGCGCTCGGGGATCTCGCCGACGCGGAAGTGACGTTGCGTCTGCGGGAGGCGTTGCCGCGGCCGGCGAAGCTCGGCGTGACAGGGGAGGACGCGGTCGAGATCGCGCTCCGGACGGCGCTGCTCGCCACGGGGCGGCCGGGGATCGTCGCGTTCGACGGTGCGTACCATGGCACTGGACTGCTGGCGCTCGCGGCGACGGGATTCGAGCGGTTCCGCGAGCCGTTCGCGCAGTGGCTGCCGGGGCCTGTGTACCGGCGGGCGTACGGCGAGGATCCGGGGCCGCTGCCGGAGGACGCCGGCTGCGTGATCGTCGAGCCGGTGCAGGGGAGGGCGGGCTCGCGCGTGCCGCCGGACGACTTCCTCCGAATCTTGCGCCTGCGCTGCGACGAGAGCGGAGCGCTGCTGATCGTCGACTCGATCTTCGCGGGACTTGGCCGCGTCGGCGAGATGTGGCCGGGCGAGGAGGTCGCGGACGTGCTGTGCGTGGGAAAGGCGCTTGGCGGCGGCCTGCCGCTCTCGGCGGCGCTCTTCTACCGCGACGGCCTCGAAGCGGTCTGGCAGCTCGGGCCCGAGGACGTCTACACGCACACGCACGTCGGGAACCCGCTCGCGTCCGCCGCGGCGCTCGTCGTGCTCCAGGAGGCGCCGAAGCTCCTCGATCGGGTGCGCGAGGCGGGCGAGCGCTTCGAGCGGGCCGGCTGGCGCGGTCGCGGGCTTCTCCGCGCACGCGAGGGCGCTGCGGAGGACGCGCTCGCGCGTGGCGTCATCGTCGTCCCGGCCGGCCTCGACGGCTCGCTCATCCAGGCGACGCCGCCGCTGACGATCACCGACGCCGAGCTCGACGAGGCGCTCGAACGGCTGTCCTAACCAGACACGGCCGGTAAAAGGTTCCGGCCGTGTCTGCTGGGACAAGGACGACGGCTTGGTCAAGCCGAAACGTCTCCGCCGGACACGCCCGCGTGGAACACGTCCGGTACCAGGTACCGGACGTGGCGGTTCCGGACATGGCTAGCCGGTGCGGCGCGCGTAAAGGAGGAACGTCGCCGGGATGCGTTGGTCGTGGCGGCGGCGCGATGTGCCACCCGGGTACTCCTCGAGCGCCTGAACGTGCAGTCCGGCGCGCGCGAGGGCGCTCACGACCTGGCCCATCCGCCACAGCCGGTCGGGATCGGCCGGGTCGCGGAAGTAGTCGCTCCGCCAGCGGAGCAACCCGTCGACGCAATCGGCGACGGGGTGGTCGTCGAAGAGGAGCAGCTCGCCGTGCTCGCGCAACGCCGCTGCGATGCCGATTGCCCAGCCGTCGAGGTCGTTGAGGCCGCCGAGAACGCCCTCGCCGGAGTAGACGAGATCGAAGCGGCCGCGCCGCAGCTGGCGCGGCAGCGACTGCGGGTCGCCGTCTACCCAGAGGATCTTCGGCCACCGTTCGCGCGCCGACTCGAGCGGCGCCGGCCGCGGGTCGACTCCCGTCGCCACGGCCCCGAGCTCCGCCAGCGCGGCGGTCGCCTCGCCCGTCCCGCATAGGAGGTGCAGGACACGCTTGCCCTTCAGGTCGCCGAGCGTGCGCTGGACGAAGACCGGGAGCTCCACGGGCTCGGCGCGCGCACGGTGCGCGTCTTCCCAGGCGCGCAGGTTCTCCTCGGTCGGCTCCATCCGCGGCCCTTACGCCCCGAGGGAGAAGCCGCCGTCCACGACGAGCGTCTGGCCGCAGATCATCGCCGCGTCGGGCGAGCAGAGAAAGGAGACAACCGCCGCGACGTCCGCCGGCTCGACGAGCCGCCCCGCCGGCGTCCGCTTCACCGAGGCGAGCATCTGTTCCTTGTTCGGGAACCAGTCGAGCGCCTCGGTGTCGACGACCCCCGCCGAGACGCAGTTGACGCGGATCCCGCGCGGCGCGAGGTCGACGGCGAGGTAGCGGACGACCGACTCGAGCGCCGCTTTCGACGTGCCGACGAGGACGTAGTTCGGGAGGACGCGCTGTGCGCCGAGGCTCGAGATCGCCAGGATCGAACCGCCTCCCTCCATCGCCGGCACCGTCGCGCGGGCGACGGAGAGGAGGGCGCGGGCGTTCGCGGCCAGCGTCCAGTCCCAGTGCTTGTCCTCGGTCTCGAGTGCGGGCCGGATCACGCCGGTGGCGGCGTTGTGGACGACGACCCGATACGGCCCTCCGGCGGCGAGCTCCTCGACGGTGCGGGCGTCGGCGACGTTGCCGCGCACGAGCACCGCCTCTGCACCCGCTTCCTGGACCAGCGCTGCCGCTTCCTCGGCGGCTGCGTCGTTGCGCATGTAGCCGAGCACCGTGCGTGCGGCGCCGTCGGCCACGAGCCGGAGCGCGATCGCGCGGCCAATCCCCCGCGTCCCTCCCGTCACGAGGACGGAAGCGCCGTCGAGGCTCATCGCCGGGGCAGCGGCTCGTCGGCGGGCGCCGAGCTCGGCAACTCGCTCCAGCCGAGGCGTGTGCGCGGCTCGCGCTGGCTGTCGGCCGCCTTCGACGACGCGTGCCCGAGGCGGTCGAGCAGCTCCATCTTCTCCTCCGCGTACTGCCGCACGGGATGCTCGTCCGCCAGGTCGAGCACGAGCTCGCGCACACGCGCGCGCAGCTGGTAGGCGAAGTGCGGCGTCGCTGGCCCGACGAGCTCGTCCACGTCGGCGAAGGTCGGCTCCGGCATCGCAGCGGAGCCTAACGGAGGTACGTTCGCGGACGTGCGCCGCCCCTCCGTAGTCGACGCGATGCTGCTCGGGACGGTGCTCCTCTGGGCGCTCAACATCACCGTCACGAAGTACATGTTCGACGACGGCTGGCTGCCGCTCGCCTACGGGACGATCCGCTACTTCGCGGCGATCGCGCTCTTCTGGATCTTCACGTACCGGCGCGAGCGGTCGTTCCGGATCGCGCGTCCCGACCTTCGCTACGTCCTGCTCGCCGCGCTCTTCATCTTCCTCAACCAGGTCTGCTTCGTGTACGGAGTCAAGCTCGCCCACGCCTCGACGGTTGCGCTCCTCCTCGGCGCAACGCCCGTGTTCATCGGGCTGATCTCGGTCGTGCTCGGGCTCGAGGCGCTGGCCCCCGCCTTCTGGATCGGCGCGCTTCTCACCTTCGCGGGCGTGGGGCTCATCGCGTCGGCAGCCACCGGCGGCCTCGGCAGCTCGCTCGGCGGCGACCTGATCGCGATCGCGACCGCCTTCACCTGGGCCGCCTACACGGTGTCGATCAGGCCGTTGATGCGCCGCTACTCGCCCTACCGGATCAGCGCGCTCGTGCTCGCGATCGGCTGGGTGCCGCTTGCGGCGCTCGCCTCGAGGCAGCTCGCGGACGAGTCGTTCTCCTTCGGCTGGAAAGTGTGGCTCGGCTTCGGCTACGCGGTGGTCGGCCCGCTCTTCCTCACGAACATCCTCTGGTTCACCGCGATCGACCGCGTCGGCCCCTCGCGCGCGGCGCTGTTCGGGAACCTGCAACCGTTCTTCGCCGTCTTCTTCGCGCTCGTGCTGCTCGGGGAGAGCCTGCACACGCTTGAGATCGCCGGCGGCGTCCTCATCTTCGCGGGGATTGCGTACGAGCGGGTGTGGCGGCGGCCGCCGGTGCGCGCACCTACGGTCGAGTGAACAAGCGGCATAATCGCCTCATGGCCGAAGACTTCATGCCGCTGCTCGGGTGGGATCACGTCGAGCTCTGGGTCGGCAACGCGAAGCAGGCGGCGTACTTCTACGAGCACGCCATGGGCTTCACCCGGACGGCGTATGCCGGCCCCGAGACGGGAGTCCGCGACCGCGCGTCCTATGTGCTCGAGCAGGGCGAAGTGCGCTTCGTCGTTACGAGTGCGTTGCGGGAGGAACACGAGATCACGAAGCACCATGCGCGACACGGCGACGGCGTCCGCGACATCGCCCTCACTGTGCCCGACGCGACGCAGGCCTACCGCGAGGCCGTGTCGCGCGGCGCCCGCAGCGTGATGGAGCCGCGGCGCGACGAGGACGAGCACGGGACGGTCGAGCGCGCGGCGATCGCGACCTACGGCGACACGATCCACACCTTCGTCAACCGCGCGGACTACGGCGGCCCGTTCCTCCCCGGTTACGTCTCCCTCTCGGAGAACGGCCACCCCCAAGCTTTTCGGCCGGGCGCCGGCGGCTTCGCCGACGGCGCTTCCAGCCTCGCCCAGGGTGTAGGCCTCACGAACATCGACCACATCGTCGGCAACGTCGAGCTCGGCCGGATGGACCACTGGGTCGAGTTCTACGAGCGCGTCTTCGGGATGACGAACATCCTCCACTTCGGCGACGAGCAGATCCAGACGGAGTACTCGGCGCTGATGTCGAAGGTCATGTCGGACGGCCAGGGGAAGATCAAGTTCCCGATCAACGAGCCGGCCGAGGGCAAGCGCAAGAGCCAGATCGAGGAGTACGTCGAGTTCTGGGGCGGCGCCGGCGCGCAGCACATCGCGCTCGCGTCGACGGACATCGTGGGCACCGTCGAGGCGCTCAAGGAGCGCGGGCTCCTTTTCCTCGACACGCCCGACTCGTACTACGACGAGGCGCAGGATCGGGTCGGCGAGATCACCGAGGATTACGCGGTCCTGCAGGAGCACAAGATCCTCGTCGACCGTGACGAGGACGGGTATCTCCTGCAGATCTTCACCAAGACGGCGCAGGACCGGCCGACGGTCTTCTTCGAGGTGATCGAGCGACATGGAGCGACGACCTTCGGCGAGGGCAACTTCAAGGCGTTGTTCGAGGCGATCGAGCGCGAGCAGGCGCTGCGCGGCAACCTCTAGGAGTCCCGCTGGACCTGTTCGACGACGCGAGGGCGGCGAGCCGGCAGGCGCGCTCGCTGCGTAGCGCCGGTCACCGTCCTTTCCCGCTCCCGGAGAGCCGTTGGACGCTCGGCCAGACATGGGAGCACACCTTCTGGGCGCACTGGGCCGTGCCTATCGCCGACGTTCGTGCTCGGGTGCCCGACGAGGGCGCAGCACATCGCGCTCGCGTCGACGGACATCGTGGGCACCGTCGAGGCGCTCAAGGAGCGCGGGCTCCTTTTCCTCGATACGCCCGACTCGTACTACGACGAGGCGCAGGATCGGGTCGGCGAGATCACCGAGGATTACGCGGTCCTGCAGGAGCACAAGATCCTCGTCGACCGTGACGAGGACGGGTATCTCCTGCAGATCTTCACCAAGACGGCGCAGGACCGGCCGACGGTCTTCTTCGAGGTGATCGAGCGACATGGAGCGACGACCTTCGGCGAGGGCAACTTCAAGGCGTTGTTCGAGGCGATCGAGCGCGAGCAGGCGCTGCGCGGCAACCTCTAGGAGTCCCGCTGGACCTGTTCGACGACGCGAGGGCGGCGAGCCGGCAGGCGCGCTCGCTGCGTAGCGCCGGTCACCGTCCTTTCCCGCTCCCGGAGAGCCGTTGGACGCTCGGCCAGACATGGGAGCACACCTTCTGGGCGCACTGGGCCGTGCCCATCGCCGACGTTCGTGCTCGGGTGCCCGACGAGGTCGAGATCGAGGAGCACGACGGCAGCGCCTGGCTCGGGATCGTGTTCTTTCGCGTGCGCGCTCTGCGGGCTCGCGGCGCGCTGCCGGTGCCGGGGATCTCGTCCTTCCTGCAGCTCAACGTCCGCACGTACGTCCGCGGGCCCGACGGCCTGCCCGGCGTGTGGTTCTTCAGCATCGACGCCTCGAACCGGCTCGCAGCGCTCGGCGTCCGCCGGATCTACCACGTGCCCGCGTTCCACGCGCGGATGGCGCTCGAGCCGGCCGGAGGCTGGTACGAGGCCGAATGCGTGAGAGTCGGCGAGCCCGGCCGGGTCTTCTCCGGCCGGTACCGAGCGACGGGCGAGAGCTTCCACGCCGAGCCCGGCTCGCTCGAGTGGTTCCTGACCGAGCGCTACCGCCTCTTCGCCGCGGACGCCAGAGCCGAGATCCACCACGACCGCTGGCTGCTCAGCCCGACGGAGGCCGAGATCGAGCTGGCCTCGATCGCGCCGTTCGCGCTCAGCGGCGCGCCGCACTGCCACTGCGCCTTCCGGCAGGACGCCCTCATCTGGCCGCCCGAGCCCATCGCCTCCTAAGCGGTGGCTGGAAGCGCCGCCGGCCGAGCCGGCGACGCCCGGCCGGACAACCCCGGGCGCTAGCGCCCGGTGGCCGTACGCTTCCGCGCGTGGAGGCTCAGCGGAGAACCGCCCTCTGGTCGGTGTTCGCCGCGCTCGCGCTCATCGCGCTCAAGCTCGGCACCGGGCTCGCGACCCACAGCCTCGGCCTCATCTCGGAGGCCGCCCATTCCGGCACGGATCTCATCGCCGCGCTGCTGACGTTCTTCGCCGTCGGCGTCGCCGTTCGCCCGGCCGATCCCGGCCACCAGTACGGCCACGGCAAGGCCGAGCATCTCGCCGCGCTCGCCGAGGGTGCGATTCTCGTCATCGCGAGCGTCGTGATCGTCTGGCGCGCCATAGTCCGCCTCGTCAACGGCGGGACCTCCGTACACGCGACGTGGTACGCGCTCCTCGTCGTCGGCATCGTGATCTGCATCGACGTCGCCCGCACCACGGCGTCGTGGCGCGCGGCACGGGCGTACTCGAGCCCCGCGCTCGCCTCGAACGCGCTCCACTTCGGCAGCGACCTCGGCGGCTCGGTCGCCGTGCTCGCCGGCCTGCTGCTCGTGCGCTCAGGCCATCCGCGCGCGGACGCCGTCGCCGCGCTCTTCGTCGCCGTGCTCGTCCTGTTCGCCGCAACGCGCCTGATGCGGCGCAATGTCGGCGTGCTCATGGATCGCGCCCCGGCTGCTGCGGAGGAGGCTGCACGGAGGGCGATCATCGGACTTCGCCCCGCGGTGCAACTGCGGCGGCTACGCATGCGCCAGTCGGCGGGGCGCTTCTTCGCAGACGTCGTCATCGGTGTCGACTACGGCGCCGCAGTCGGTCAGGGCCACGCGGCGGCCGACTCGGTCGAGCGCGCGGTGCAGTCGGCGCTTCCGGAAGCCGACGTCGTCGTCCACGTCGAGCCGATCGGCGCCGCCGACGCCGACGTGCGCGAGCGCGCGCACGCCGCGGCGCTCGACGTTCCGCGCGTCCGCGAGGTGCACAACGTCTCCGTCGTCTCGGTCGACAGCGGAACCGAGCTCTCGCTCCATCTGAAGCTGCCCGGCGATCTCTCGCTCAAGGAGGCGCACGCGATCGCCGAGGAGGTCGAGCGCGCGATCGAGAGGGCGGCGCCCGAGGTGTCGTCGGTGCGGACGCATCTCGAGCCGCTCGGCGAGGAAGCAGCGGGCACCGAGGTCGCCGGCGACGCCGCGACCGTGCGCCGCATCGTGCGCGCGGAGCTCGGCGTCGACCCTGCCGAGCTGCGCTTCGTCGACACCGACGAGGGGCTGGTCGCCTACCTCACGCTGCGGCTCGGCTCCGACACGCTCGCCGACGCGCACGCCGACGCGAGCCGGATCGAGGAGCTCATCCGGCGGGAACGGCCGGAGATCGCCGACGTCGTCGTGCACACGGAGCCCCAGTGAGGGCAACACCATGAAGTTGTGCATGTTCTCGCCGCGTGAGCCCTTCCTCGAGCGCGGCTGGCCCGGACGGATCGACGGCGACCGGGTGATCCAGCTCGCCGCGCAGACGCTGCAGGCGTTCTTCACCGGCGGCGGGCAGGCGCGCGAGCACGCGGAGCATCCGCTCGCCGACGTCGTGTTCCGCGCGCCGGTGCTCCATCCGCCGTCGGTGCGGCTCTTCGACGAGGCCGGTGACTTCGTCTTCGCGAACCCGGCTGCGATCAAAGCGGTTGACGACGATCCTGGAGTTCCGGAAGCCGAGCAGCTGGAGCGTGTCGCGGCGATCGTCGGCGCCGACGGCGCGATCGGCGGCTTCACGCCGCTCGTCGAATGGGTCGCGCCACAGCTGCGCGGCGCGAAGCAGCGCGATTTCGCGCTCACGCTCGGTCCGGTCGTGACCACGCCCGACGAGGGCATGCCGCCGGGCGTCGACTGGG
>VAXA01000174.1 GCA_005883365.1 Actinomycetota bacterium | reverse complement strand
GTGGTGAACGGCAAGACGGCCATGCGACCGCAGCTTCGCCGGGTGGCAGAGCTCCTCGACATCCCGACCGAGCCGGCCGCCGCGGAGTACGACACCGCGATCGTCGGTGCGGGGCCCGCCGGCCTGGCAGCCGCCGTGTACGCCGCCTCGGAGGGGCTCAGGACGATCGTGATCGAGCGCGAGGCGCCCGGCGGCCAGGCGGGAACCTCCTCCCGGATCGAGAACTACCTCGGCTTCCCGGCGGGCGTGTCGGGCGAGGAGCTGTCGAGCCGGGCCCTCCAGCAGGCGCGCAGGCTCGGCGCCGAGATCCTCGTCACGAGGTCGATCACGCGAATCGACGCCTCGACCCATGAGGTGCACCTCGACGGCGGCGACGTCCTGCGGGCGCCGACGATCATCCTCGCTTGCGGCGTTCACTGGAGGCATCCGGCGATCGAGGGCTTCGACCGCCTGGCCGGCAAGGGCATCTTCTACGGCGCCGCGCGCAGCGAAGCGTCGAACACCCATGGGCTCGACATCCACATCATCGGTGCCGGGAACTCGGCCGGCCAGGCGGCGATCTTCTTCGCGTCCCATGCACGGAGCGTGACCATCCTCTACCGCGGCGAGACGCTCGAGAAGAGCATGTCGCAGTACCTCGTCGACCAGCTCGCCACCAGGACGAACATCGACGTGCTCTATCGGACCGAGGTGGTCGCCGGGCACGGAGACACCTCGCTCGAGACCATCGACGTTCGCGACGCGGCGACCGGCGAGACGACGCAGCTCGCGTCGGGTGGGCTGTTCATCTTCATCGGCGCGGATGCCGAGACCGGGTGGCTCCCACCGGAGATCGTTCTCGACGAGAAGGGCTACGTGCTCACCGGCTCCGACGTGCGGGCTGCGGGACGATGGCAGCTCGACCGGGACCCGTACCTTCTCGAGACGAGCGTCCCTGGCATATTCGCCTGCGGCGACGTCCGCTTCAGTCCGGTGAAGCGCGTCGCGGCGGCCGTCGGCGAGGGCAGCATGGCGATCGCCTTCGTGCACGACTACCTTCGGGAGCACGCCCGAAGCGGATGACTCGAAGCTAGGAGAAGTCGCTGAGCGAGAGTGGCGGGCCGAGGATCTCGGCGCCGTAGCCCGCGAACAGGCGCATCGCCTCGTCCATCGGCAAGACCGCATCGGTCGGGGGCTCGGAGCCGGTGACGGGCACGCCCAGGCTGACGAAGACCTGTTCGATCCCGCCCGGGCTGGCCGTGACGAGCATGCGCGCGCGCTCCGAGCGAACGACGTAGGCGTGAGCGATCTCGCGGGGGCCGAAGAGGTAGTCGCCCGCGGCAAGGTCGATCCGCTCGTCCCCGACGAGGAAAGTGACCTCGCCGTCGAGGACGTAGAACGTCTCGTCCTCGTTGTGATGAAGGTGCAGAGGAGGACCGGTGCCGTGTGGGTCGTCGACCTCGATCTGCGAAATCGCGTGCCTTTCCTCGGCACCGCCCGCTTTGACGGTGATGCGGCCGCTCTTCCACCACACGTCGGCGAGGCCTTCGCCGGACGCGACCCGGTACGGCTTGGTGACAGTGTCGGTCTCCGGGGGCATGGCAGTCCTTTCGGAAGGCTGCGCGAACAGCTTTCGCGCGGATGGCTCGGCCGAGCTAGGCCCCGGGATACGAGCTCGAAGCCATCGGAGGACGCTTCCCGGCGGTGACTCCGCGAACGGGTCGCGGTGCGGCACGGAGGCCGATTGAGTAACCGAGTCTACGGGACTGTACGGCGGAAAACCAGCGCGGGATTCGCACTGATTTGCTGAGAAAGTGGAGGCGGCGGGAATCGAACCCGCGTCCGCAGCCGCACCGGCTGAGCGTCTACAAGCGTAGGCTGCCCTTTCGTTTCGCCCGCCGGCCGGGGTGCAGCCGCCCTACCGACGCGCTAGCCGATCCTTTCGTGTCGCGCTTTGGGCGATCAGCTCTCCCTCCGCGCCGAGCCCGTTCGTTGGCGCCGCCTCCAGGCCACGGGCCCAACCTGGGGCGGCGTCGCCGGCTAGGTCGCCCTAGGCGGCGAGTGCGAGATCGTTCTTCGCACTTGCGTTTTGCCGGTGGATTTACGAGGCCAACCGGCGACCTCGGCTTGCAGCTCATCCGGATGGATCGACCACGTCGAAGCCAGGTCGCCCCCGTATGTTGTGTCCGCATTGTAGCCGTGCGTGCAGCAGGCGCTAGCGGCGCAGGCTCTTGAGCTCGCGCTCGATCTGCCGCTGCGCGTCGCGGGACGCGATGTCACGCCGCTTGTCGCGCAGCTCCTTCCCGCGCGCGAGCGCGAGCTCGACCTTGACGCGGCCGCCCTTGAAGTAGAGCCGTGTCGGGACGAGCGTGAACCCCTTCTCCGCGACGGCCGAAGAGAGCCGGTCGATCTCGCGCCGGTGGAGCAGGAGCTTCCGCGCGCGGTCGGGCTCGTGGTTGGCGCTGTTCCCCTCGGTGTACTCGGGCACGTGGAGGCCGACCAGCCACGCCTCGCCGTCGCGCACCTCGGCGTACGCGTGCTGCAGCGTGGCCTGCCCGCCGCGCAGCGACTTCACCTCCGTGCCGCTGAGCACGACGCCGGCCTCGACGCGGTCCGCGAGGTGGTACTCGTGCCGCGCGCGCCGGTTGTCGACGATCAGCTTCTCTCCTGCCTCCCTTGCCATCGCGGGCAAGTGTAGGGACGGGCTCCGGCGGCAACCCCGAACACAAAGAGGAATGGAGGTCACGATGAAGGTGCGATTCATTCCGACGAGTGTCCACGGCGCGATCGACCAGGTCGTCGGGCCCGCTCTCGTCGCCGCTCCGACCGTGCTGAGGCTCCGGAGCACCAGCCCCGAGGGGATCGTGGCGCGCGCGGTCGGCGGCGCCGAGGCCGTCTACTCGAACCTGACCGACTACGAGCTGAGCGTGAAGAACGTCGTGCCGATGCGCGTCCATCTCGCGCTCGACGCGGTCGGCGGCGCGACGCTCGCGCTCGTCCCCCAGCTCACGGGCGCTCGCAAGCGGGGCAAGAAGCACTGGGTTCCTCACCTTGCGGTCGGCGCCCTCGAGGTCGGAATGGCGGCGTTCACGAAGACGAGGGCGTCGCAGCCGAAGACTGGGCGCGCTGCGTACCTCGCCAAGCTCGTGACGACGGCGAAGGTCGCGAAGGACGCGGCAACGGGCGTCGCGAAGGCCGTCGCCTAGCGGCGTCCGGCGCGGTAACCCCGCGCCATGAAGCAGCGATCGCAGAGGGTCGCCCACGGCGCGGTGCGCGCGCCGCAGACACGGCAGCGGCCGATCGTCGGATCCTCGATCTCGGCCCGCAGCTCGCGCACGACGCGGGCTGCGGCCGCCTCCTCGAGCGCCGCTGCACGCTCGATCGTGACGCCGCCGACGCCGGGATACTGGAGCGCGAACCAGCGGAGGATCGATGCCTCCCGCGCCGCCTGCTCCGCCTCCTCCAGCCCGGCCGAATCGAGGCGGCGCGGGTCGAGGATCCAGCCGAGCACCGTCTGCTGTGGCTTGTCGCCGGCGACCGCCGCCGCGAGCGTGCCGAGGAGCGGCGCGCCGTCCTCGTCGACAGGCGCTTGCACAAGCTTCCAGATGTCGGCGAGCCCGAGCGTGCGGCGCGCGTGGTGGAGCGAGTCCCGCACCGCGTCGAGCCGGACGAGGAGCGGCTGGATCGACTCGACCTCGAGCCAGCCGTCGACGCTCCAGTAGCGCAACGCCGCATGGCGCCAGGCGTGCAGCGCCGGCTCAAGCTCGTCGACACGCGTGACGTTGAGGTCCGAGAGTTGCGGGCGGAGGCGACCGCTGTCGACGATGCGGTAGCCAAGATGGCCGTCCTCGATCGAGACGTGCGGGACGAGGGCCGCCCGAACGAGGTCCGGGTCCGGATCCGCCCACGGCACTCCGGTGAGGACGCCCACGTGGCCGCGCTCGTGGAAGCCGAAGCGCCCGGCGCGGCCCGCGATCTGGGCGATCTCCCACGGCTCGAGGTCGCGCCGCTCGCGCCCGTCGAACTTCGTCGTCTCGGCGAAGAGGAGCGTCTCGCACGGGAGGTTCACGCCGTGGCCGAGAACGTCGGTCGCCGCGCAGACCTCCGCGCGGCCGTCGGCGAAGCGGTCGATCTCCTCGCGACGCGACCCGAGCGGCATGGCACCGTAGAGGCAGGCGACGCGGCCGGGATGAAGCTGGTTCAGCTCGCCGGCAAGCCCGATCACGGCACGGCGGCTGAAGGCGACGACGACCGTGCCCGGCCCGAGGCCCGCGATTCCGCGGCGGCCGACCCAGTCGAGTGGCGCCTTCCGCTCGAAGAAGC
>VAXA01000173.1 GCA_005883365.1 Actinomycetota bacterium | reverse complement strand
CCAGATCCGCCACTTGACGGTCGAGAGCGTCACCTCGAGCGAATCCGCGATCTCGCTGTAGGAAAGGCCGACGACGTCCCGCAGGAGAAGCGCCATCTTCAGGTCGACGCTGAGCCGCTCGACGGCGCGCCAGACGGCGTCGATGGCCTCGAGCCGCTCGAACGGGGCGTCGACGACCTCGAGCGGCGGGATGTCGTCGAGATCCACGACGGCCCGCGGGCGGCGCTCGGTCGCCCGGAGCTCGTCGAGGACGCGGTTCTTCGTCACCTGGAAGAGCCACGTCGTGAACTTCGAACGGAGCGAGAAGCGCGGCAGGCCCTGGAAGACGCGCAGGAAGACCTCCTGCGTCAGATCCTCGGCGAGCGTCCGATCGCCGACCATGCGCAGAACGTAGTTGTAGACCGGGATCTGATATGCGCGGACGATGATCGAAAAGGCTCGTTCATCGCCCCGCTGCGCCTTCCGCAGGACGCCGTGGTCAGGCTGGGGCAGCGACAAGGTGCCGCAGTATAGACCGATTTTTCACGAGTTCGAGACGAGATTTTTCCCGGTCATTTGCCGCGGAACCTCGACGCCCAGCAGCGCGAGCACCGTCGGGGCAACGTCGGCGAGCTCCCCGTCGCGCAACCGCCCATCCACAGCGGTGAGGACGACCGGCACGGGGTTCGTCGTGTGGGCGGTGTGCGGGCTTATTCCGTCCTCCTGCAGGAGGTTTTCGGCGTTCCCGTGGTCGGCGATCACGAGGGAGACGCCTCCCGCACGCTCGACCGCATCGACGACCCGCCCGAGGCACTCGTCGGCCGTCTCCACGGCCTGCACGACCGAAGGAATGACGCCGGTGTGGCCGACCATGTCCGGGTTGGCGAAGTTGACGACGACGAAGCCGTAGCCGTCGTCATCGATGGCCTGGACGACCCGGTCGGCGACCTCGCGTGCCGACATCTCCGGCTTGTGGTCGTAGCTCGGCACGTCGCGCGGCGAGTCGACGAGGATCCGCTCCTCGCCGGCGAACGGCTCCTCGCGCCCGCCGTCGAGGAAGTACGTGACGTGGGCGTACTTCTCCGTCTCGGCAGCGTGGAGCTGACGAAGGCCGTGCGCCGCGAGCACCTCCGCGAGCGTGTTCTCGACAACGTGCTCCGGAAAGGCGACGGGGAAATCGAAGTCGTCGCGGTAGCGGGTCATCGTCGTCAGGTCGACGCCGAGCTCGCCGAGCTTCTCGGAAAGCTGCCGCGCCCGGTCGGGCCGGAAGTTGAAGACGATCGCGGCGTCACGCTCCGGATCGAGCCGCGGACGCCCGTCGACGACGACCGGTTCGATGAACTCGTCCGTGATCCCGCGGTTGTAGCTCTCCTGGACGGCGGCGACCGGATCGTCCGCATGCTGGCCGTCACCGTTCACGATCGCGCGAAGCGCCCGCTCGGTGCGATCCCAGCGCTTGTCGCGGTCCATCGCGTAATACCGGCCCACCACGGTGGCGATGCGGTCGACGGGCAGTTCGGCAAGGTCGTGCACCGCCGAGTGCGGCGACACGTCGCGCCCGTCGGTGAACGCGTGGATCCAGGTCTTCTCCGGCGCGAGCCTCAGCAGCGCCCGGAGATGGTCGATGTGCGAATGGACGCCGCCGTGCGAGACGAGCCCGAGCAGATGGACGTTCTCGCCTCGTTCGAAGGCGCCGCGAAGAGCTTCGTTCTCGAAGAGCTCGCCGGTCTCGATCGCCCGGTTCACCCGCACGAGGTCCTGGAGGAGGATGCGGCCCGAGCCGATCGTCAGGTGCCCCACCTCGGAGTTGCCCATCTGGCCCTCCGGGAGGCCGACGGCCGCGCCCGAGGCGGCGAGCTGCGCGTGCGGACAGTCGCGCCAGAGCCGGTCGAAGACGGGCGTGTCGGCGAGCTCGATCGCGTTCCCCGGCCCGGGCGGAGCGATCCCCCATCCGTCGAGGATGACGAGGGCTACGAGGGGATACGTGCGGCCGTCTCGCATATCGCCTTGAAGGAGTCGACCTCGAGGGACGCGCCGCCGACGAGGGCACCGTCGACGTCCGGCTGCGCAAGCAGCGCGGCCGCGTTGTCCGGCTTGACCGAGCCCCCGTAGAGCACGGGCGCCTCGAGCAGCGACTTGATGAAGGCGTGTGCCTCCTGCGCCATCTCCGGTGTGGCGGTGAGGCCGGTGCCGATCGCCCAAACCGGCTCGTACGCGAGCACAAGATCGGAATGCGGCTCGAGTACGGACAGCTGGCGGCCGAGGACGTCCTCCGTCTCGCCGCGCTCGCGCTCAGCCTGCGTCTCGCCGACGCAGGTGATCACGCGCAGGCCCGCCTCGAGCGCGGCCCAGGCGCGCTTCGCCACGGTCTCGTCGGTCTCGCCGAAGTACTGCCGCCGCTCGGAGTGGCCGACGAGGGAGCCGACGACGCCGAGCTCCAGCAGCAGCGGCGCCGAGATCTCGCCCGTGTATGCGCCCTCCTTCTCCCAGTGGACGTTCTGTGCGTACGTCGCCAGCCCCGCCTCGACGCAGTCGCGCAGGCGGGTGAACGGCGGGCAGACGACCGCGTCGAGCCCGGCGAGCGCGGCGGGATCCGGCCCGCGGAACATCTTCCAGTTGCCGGCGATCAGCACCGCGCGATCCTATTCGGAGGGAATGGCCGCCACGCCGGGGAGCTCCTTGCCCTCGAGCAGCTCGAGGCTCGCGCCGCCCCCGGTCGAGACCCAGGAGACGCGGTCGGCCAGGCCGAGCTCGTTGAGCGCCCGCACCGAGTCGGCGCCGCCGACGACCGAGAACGCGGCGTCGTTCCCTGCCACCGCCTCGGCCACCGTCTTCGTTCCGGCCGCGAAGCGCGGCCACTCGAAGACCCCCATCGGGCCGTTCCAGAAGATCGTCCCGGCCGCCGCAAGCTGCTCGGCAAAGCGCTTTCGCGTCTCGGGCCCGATGTCGAGGCCGAGCCAGCCGTCGGGGAGCTCGTCGTAGCCGCAGATGCGCGACTCGGCGTCCGCAGCGAACTCGGAGGCGCCGACGACGTCCACCGGCAGCTCCACCTCGAAGTCGAGTGGGTTCTCGATGCGCAGCTCCTCAGCCATCTTGCCGCCGATCAGCACGGTGTCGGCTCGCCCGCCGAGGTTGCGCAGGACGCCGAGCTTGTCCTCGACCTTCGCGCCGCCCGAGACGAGCACGAACGGGCGCTCGACCTCGCCGAGGAGGCGCCCGAGATGCTCGAGCTCGGCGAGCAGGAGCAGCCCTGCATAGGCCGGGAGGACATGGGCGACGGCCTCGGTCGACGCGTGCGCGCGA
>VAXA01000172.1 GCA_005883365.1 Actinomycetota bacterium | reverse complement strand
CGAGACGGTGGGAGCAGGCCAGAGCGAGGTCGAGGTGATCGGGATCGCCGACACCGTCCTCCTCGTCCTCATGCCTGGCTCCGGGGACGCGGTGCAGGCGCTGAAGGCCGGGATCATGGAGATTCCGGACGTGATCGCGATCAACAAGATGGACCACCCGGCGGCGAAGACGATGCTGAACGAGGTGCGCTCGATCCTGGCCCTCGACCGCAGCAGCGACTGGAACCCGCCGATCGTCCTCACTGAGGCGGTCCGCGGCGAGCACGTGCCCGATTTGTGGGAGAAGATCGCGGAGCACCGCGCGTTCCTCGAGGAGAGCGGGCAACTCGAGGCGCGGCGCCGGGCGAACCTCGCGCGGGAGGTGTTCGCGGTCGCGTCGAGCCGTGCGAGCCGCCACCTCGAGCGTGCGGTCGCGGACGACGCCGAGCTGCGGCGGCTCCTCGCCGAGGTGCAGGCGCGTGAGCTCGACCCGCTGACCGCGGTGCGCGAGATACTCGAGAAGGTCTTCCGGATCCACGATGGCGACGCTGGCAGCACCAGGGCTTCCTGAGATCGAGCGCGCGCGCGAGCGGCTCGACGGCGTCGCGCGCGTCACGCCGGTCTTTCCGTCGGAGACGCTGTCGCGGCTCGCCGGCCGGCCGGTGCGTCTCAAGGCCGAGAACCTGCAGCGGACGGGCTCGTTCAAGGTTCGCGGCGCGTACGTCAAGCTCTCGAGCCTCGAGCCCGAGCAGCGCGCGGCGGGCGTGGTGGCGGCGAGCGCCGGCAACCACGGGCAGGCGGTGGCGTGGGCCGCGCGCGAGCTCGGCGCGCCGGCACGCATCTTCATGCCACAGGACTCGCCGATGGCCAAGGTCGACGCGACGCGCAACTACGGCGCGGAGGTCGTGCATGCGGGGCTCACGTTCGAGGAGACGCTCGAGGCCGCGGTCGCGTACGTCGACGAGAGCGCCGGCACGTTCGTCCACCCGTACGAGGATCCGGTCGTGATCGCCGGCCAGGGAACGATCGGGCTCGAGCTCGCGGAACAGGTGGCCGAGCTCGAGACGGTCGTGATCCCGATCGGCGGCGGCGGGCTCGCGTCCGGTATCTCCCTTGCCCTGCGCGCCGTGCGCCCGGGGTTGCGAATCGTAGGCGTGCAGGCGGCGGGGACGCGGCCCGGCGGCTCGGGCTACACGATCGCCGACGGGGTCGCGGTCAAGGAGCCTGGCGAGCTGACGATGGGAATCCTCGGCGAGACGCTCGACGACATCGTCTCGGTCGACGACGAGCAGATCGGAGAGGCGATCGTCCTCTTGGCGGAGCGGACGAAGCTCGTCGTCGAGGGGGCGGGCGCGGTCGGCGTCGCGGCGATCCTCGGCGGCCTCGCCGGCGGCTCGGGCCCCGCGCTCGCGCTCCTCTCGGGCGGCAACATCGACGCCTCGCTGATGGTGCAGGTGATGCGGCGCGGGCTCGCGACCCACGGCCGCTACCTCGTGCTGCGCACCCGCGTCCCCGACCGGCCCGGCGAGCTGGCGAAGCTGCTCGAGCTCCTCGCCGCCGAGCGCGTGAACGTCGTCGAGGTCGAGCATCAGCGCGAGGCGGCGGGCGTCCCCGTCGGCCACACCGGCGTCGAGCTCACGCTCCTGACGCGCGACCCCGAGCATTGCGAGCAGCTCCTCGCCCAGATGCGCGGGTGGGGGTACCCGGTCGAGCGGCTCGACTGAGGGAACCGGCTCCTCGCACGGTGCGCCCGATCGCCTCGGCTCCGCAAGGGAGCGGCGTCGGGCGGGAATCCGCCGCGGGATTCCGTTCGGGATCGCCGTGTTCGCGATCTCGATTTCGTTCGGGGTGCTGGCGCGGCCGCTGATGGGGCCGGTGGCACCGATCGTGATGTCGATCCTGGTGTTCTCGGGAGCGGCACAGTTCGGCGCGCTCGCCGTGCTGACCGCAGGCGGGAGTGCGGGAGCGGCGATCGCCGCCGGGGTGCTCCTCAATGCCCGTTATCTGGCGATGGGGCTCGCGCTAGCCCCCTCGCTGCGGGGGCGGGCGCCGTCGCGGGCCGCGTTCGCCATGACCACGGTTGACGCGTCATGGGCGGCGGCGAGCATCGGCGACGGCACCTTCGACCCGTGGTACATGGTCGGAGTCAGCGTTCCGCAGTACGCCGGCTGGGTGCTGGGCACCGTGCTCGGCGTCTTCATCGGACCGGTACTCGGCAACCCGAACGCGCTTGGTCTGGACGCGCTGTTCCCCGCCTTCTTCATCGCACTTCTGTTTGCAGAGGCACGCGGACGACGCCGGCTGGCCGCCGCCGGCGGCGGCGCGGGGATCGCACTCGCGCTGACCCCGATCATGCCCGCCGGCCTGCCGATCCTGGCGGCAGCGGCAGCGGCGGTCGCCGCGTCGAGGATACGCTCGTGACCGCGGTGTGGGTGACGATCGGCGCGCTCGCCCTCGCCACCGCGGCGTTGAAGCTCGCCGGACCGCTGGCGCTCGGGGGCCGCCCACTGCCGGCGAACGCGCTCAACGTCGTCGAGCTCCTCGCCTCGGCGCTGCTCGCGGCGCTGGTCGTCGTCGAGACGTTCGGCCACGGACGCTCGCTGACCCTCGACGCGCGCGTCCTCGGAGCGGCATTCGCTGCCGTCGCGCTCACGAGGCGGGCACCGATGATCGTCGTGGTGCTGGGCGCAGCGGCCGTGACCGCGATAGCTCGCCTGCTGTCGTAGGACGAGGAGCGGCCGGCTAGCCGCCGCAGCGGCGGAAGGACGTCGTCTCGCCGCCGCGGCCGCGCCAGTCGGCGAGGCCGCCGTCGAGCACCGGACGCGCCTCGACCCCGGCCGCCTGCAGCACGCTCGCGGCGATCGCCGCGCGCGCCCCCGACTCGCAGATCGTCACGACCGGCCGGCCGTCGAGCAGCCCCGCCTCGGCCGCGGCGCGCGCGGTGCGGTAGGGGAGATGCCGTGAGCCGGGGACGTGCCCGTCGTCCCGCTCGTCCGCCTCGCGCACGTCGAGGAGCTCGATCGCATCGTCGGCGACCAGTCGTTCGAGCTCGTCGAGCGAGACCGGCTCGAGCCGCTCGGCCCCGCCGCCCTCCTGCCAGCCGGCGAGCGCAAACAGCCCGACCGCGTGCAGCCCCCGCGCGGCCCGGGCTGCCTCCGCCTCGTCCGCCGCGTGGAGGACGACAGGGCACTCGGGCAGAACGAACGCCGCCCTCGTGGCGAAGCTCGACCCGTCCACCGGGATGCCGACCGCGCCGGGGTGGTGCCCCGCCGCGAAGACGTGCGTTTCGCGCACGTCGAGGACGACCGCTTCCTCGGGCGCGGTACCGAGCCGCTCGAGTGGCGGCTGCGCTCCGACGAGCTCGCCGCGGTTGAGCTCGACGATCCGCTCCATGTTCGGCGGCCGCGGCGGCTGCGGCCCGGACGCGGCAGCGACGAAGTCCGCCAGCTCGCCCTGGAGCGCCGGATTGAAGCGGCGCTCGAAGCCGATCGTCGTCGACGCCTTGGAGCTCATCGCGGCGCCGCACAACGAGCCGGCGACGTGGCCGGGAAAGACCTCGACGCCGTCCCCGAGCTCGACAAGCCGGCGCAGGCTGTGGAAGAGACCCTCGGCCCCCTCCCGAGCCTCGACCGCGAGGTCCGGCCGGCCCGCGTCCCCGACGAAGAGCGAGTCGCCGGTGAGCACGAGCCACGGCTCGTCGCTGCGGGAGCGGTCGATCACTGCGAAGCAGCAGTGCTCCGGCCGGTGTCCCGGCGTGTGGATCGTCCGGAGGACGACCTCGCCGAGCTCGATCTCCGCCCCGTCCTCGAGCGCCTCGTGCGGGAACGCAACACCGGCAGCGCCGTGCACGTGGATCGGGACGCCATGCTCGAGCGCGAGGCGCCCATGGCCCGACACGTGATCCGCGTGAGTGTGCGTCTCGAGGACGCCGGCGAGCCGGACCCCATGCCGTTCCGCGGCCGCGAGCACGAGCTCGATCGCATAGGGCGGGTCGACGACTGCCGCGACGCCCGCCCGCTCGTCGCCGACGAGGTACGAGGCGCAGCCCAAGTCGTCGTCCACGAACTGCTTGAACAGCACGCGGCGACGCTACCACCGGGCGCGGCTATAGATCAGAAAGCGACACCGGCTCGGCAGCGCGCGTCTCGTCGCGCGCGTGCTCCTCATCGAGCAGCCGCATGACGAACCAGCCGATGGCGACGAGGAACACGAGCGTCTGCTCGCCGTTCATGAGGATCCCGCCGAGGTTCTGGTCGCGCACCACCGACAGCCCCCACAGCCGCGGCGCGTGCTCGTAGAAGGCGTAGAACGGACTGCTCGAGAAGATGTACGCGAGGCCGAGGAAGGACGAGCCGATGAAGGCGACGGCGAGGTAGCCGAGCCCGGCCGGCGGCGTGAGGCGGCCGCTGACGATCGGCCACCAGAAGAGGAGTCCCACGCCGATGAGGATCGCGTGCTCGACGTTCAGGCCCCAGCCGGTGCGCAGCGCCCAGTCGTAGAAGACGGCGATGTGGGTGCAGTACCAGGCGGCGAGCCAGATGGGCAGGATCCAGCGGGAGCGGAGCCGTCCCAGGCCGAGGCGGGTCAGCCCCTCCCGCATCCGCGGCGTCAGGCCGAGGACGACGAGCAGCGGCGCCACGTCCGCGATGAGCGCGTTCTGGAGCAGGTGGATGAGCAGCAGGTAGCGCGACGCGATCGTCTCGAGCGGCGAGTTCAGCGAGGCAACGATCAGGAAGAGGCCGGAGGCGAACGCGACGGCGCGCCAGCGCGGCGGCGACTCGGCGCGTGCTGCGCGCCAGTAGAGCAGGGCGGCGGCGAGCGCGAGCGCGAGGAAGAGCGGCTCGAAGCTGAAGGCGGTCGCGTTCACGTGGCGGCTGCGAGACGGCCTGCGCGCGCGCGGCGCCAGCGGGGTCGCAGCAGGAGCGCGACGCACGTCGCGAGCGTGGCGAGCTGCTCGACCATCATCACGATCCCCGAGAGCTGCTGATCGGTGACCGCGGAGATCCCGTAGGCGCCGTGGTAGAAGGGGTAGAGCGGCGTGAAGGTGAAGACGAGGACGTCGGTGAGGACCTGTCCCGCCGCGAACAGCGCAGCCGCCAGCGCGACGCGGCCGCCGACGCTCAGGCGGCGGTGTGAGCCCGGATCGACGAGGAGCGTCCAGACGAGGATCCCGCAGAACGTCCAGCAGACGTGCTCGAAGTCGTGCAGATCCTGGTGCCTGAGCGCGAGGTCGTAGAGGTACGGGACGTGCCAGATCGCGAGGTTCGCCGCCCAGAGCCCGAAGGCAACGCGCGGGCGGAGCAGCGTGCTCAGCGCGGCGCGGACGCGCTGGCTGCGGGCGAGCGGCGCGAGGATCGGCGCGGGGAGGAGGAACACGAGCAGCGGCCCGCGCAGCGCGGTCACCATGAGCGCCGGGCCGAGGTCGCCGATGAGGACGTGCTGGCCCATGTGCGCGGAGAGGAGCTTGTCGTCGGCGATGCGGTCGAGAGGGCCGACGAGCGCGAAGACGCTCACGCCGAGCCCGGCGGCGAAGAGTCCGATCCGGTCCCAGCCGGCGAGGTCAGGGCGGCCGCGACGACGCAGCCGCGCCACCGCCTGTGCGAACAGCAGCGCAGCGACGACGGCGGCAAGGAGCGGAACCACGTCGTGATTGTGCCGCGAACCGGCATTGGCCGGTCCGGACACGTCTCGGTATCAGATACCGGGACGTGGCCGCAAAGAACAGTCGGAGTCGAGAATCCTCTCAGCGACTCGGCTACGACGCGTGGTGGCTCAATGCAGTGGCGCCGTTTCGGCCACGTCTGGGTATCAGTTACCAGGACGTGGCTCGGAGGGACTGGTCAGAGCCCGAGGTGGCGAGCGATGACCATGCGCTGCACCTCGTTCGTGCCCTCGCCGATCTCGAGGATCTTCTGGTCGCGGTAGAGGCGCGAGATCGCGAACTCCTCCATGAACCCGTAGCCGCCGTGGATCTGGAGCGCGGCGTTCACGACCCGGTTCGACAGCAGGCCGGTGAAGAGCTTCGCCTGGGCGGCGGCGAGGGCGAACGGCCGCCCCTTATCCTTGAGCCACGCCGCGCGGTAGACGAGCTGTCGCCCGGCCTCGATCTCCGTCGCCATGTCGGCAAGCTGGAACTGGATCGCCTGGAAACGCGCGATCGCCTGCCCGAACTGCTGCCGCTCCTTCGCGTAGGCGGTGGCGAGGTCGTATGCGCCCTGCGCCAGCCCGACACCCATCGCCGCGACCGAAATGCGGCCGCCGTCGAGGATCTCCATGAACTGACGGAAGCCGTGTCCGCGCTCGCCGAGAAGGTTTCCCTCCGGCACGGCGCACGAGTGGAAGGAGAGCTCGCGCGTGTCCGACGCGCGCCAGCCGAGCTTGTGCAGCGGCGCAGAGATCTCGTAGCCGGGAGTGCCGTTCGGGACGATCAGGTTCGAGATCTCGTCCTCTCCCGTGCGCGCGGTGATGGTGACGCACGCGGAGATCTCGGTGCCCGCGTTCGTGATGAAGATCTTCGAGCCGTCGACCACCCACTCGCCGTCGCGCAGCTCGGCCTTCGTGCGGGTCGCGCCGGCGTCGGAGCCCGCGTCGGGCTCGGTCAGCCCGAAGGCCGCGAGGCCACCCCCCGAGGCGAGCCGTGGCAACCATTCCCGCTTCTGCTGCTCGTCGCCGAAGAGCAGGATCGGCATCGTTCCCAGCGAGGTGTGCGCTGCGACGGTGATCGCCACTGAGGAGTCGATCCGCGTCAGCTCCTCGATCGCGATCGAGTAGGAGACGGTGTCGCCGCCGGCGCCGCCGTACTCCTCCGGGACGGGCAAGCCCATCAGCCCGAGCTCGCCGAGCTCCGCGACGAGCTCGTACGGGAAGCGGGCCTCGCGGTCGAGCTCCTCCGCGACGGGCGCGACCTTCGTCTCCGCGAACTCGCGGACGGTACGGCGGATCAGCTCTTGCTCGTCGCTGAGCTCGAAATTCAACTGAGCATCCGGCCGAGCTCGGCGATGAGCCGGACCCCGTAGCCGGTGCCGCCGGGCACACGCAGGTAGTCGCCGCGGGTGCGCTCGAGGAACGCGGGGCCGGCCATGTCGACGTGGGCCCACGGTCCGTCACCCGCGAACTCGTGCAGGAACTCGGCGGCGAGCGCGGGGGAGGCCTGGCGCAGCGTCGAGCCGTTCTTCATGTCGGCGAACGCCGAGTCGATGTAGCGGCGGTACCGAGGGTTCAGCGGGAACGGCCAGACGAGGTCGCCGCTGCGCCGGCCGGCCTCGATGATCCGGGCCCGCCACTCGTCGTCGTTCGCGAAGACGCCGGCGTAGAGGTCGCCGAGCGCGAGCTCCATCGCGCCCGTGAGCGTCGCGAGGTCGAGCACGTGCGTCGCCCCCTCACGCCGGATGTACCAGAGGGCGTCGGCGAGCACGAGCCGGCCCTCGGCGTCGGTGTTGATCACCTCGATCGTCTTGCCGTTCGCGGCGCGGAGGATGTCGCCGGGACGGAACGCGTCGCCGCCGGGCAGGTTCTCGGCAGCGGCCAGTGCTGCAATGGCGCGCACCGGAGTGCCGAGCGCGGCGAGGGCGCCGATCCCGTGCAGCGTCCCGGCGCCGCCCGACATGTCGCCCTTCATGTCCTGCATCCCTGCGGACGGCTTGATCGAGATGCCGCCGGCGTCGAACGTGATCGACTTGCCGACGAGGCCCAGCACGACGTCCCCGCTCGCGCCCGGCGGGTCGTAGCGCAGGACGATCAGGCGCGGCTCGTTGCGGCTGCCGCGGCCGACGGCGCTCAGCGCGCCCATGCCGAGGTCGTCGAGCTCGCGGGTCGCGAGGATTTCGCACGCGAGGTGCTCGTGCTCGCTCGCAACCTCCTTCGCCTTCTCGCCCAGCGTGTGCGGCGTGAGCTCGTTCGGTGGCATGTTCGAGAGGTCGCGTGCGCGGTTCGCCCGCTCGGCGACGAGCGCCGCCCGCTCGACGGCCGCCTGCAGCTCGGGCTCGCCGGCATGACCGATCACGATCCGCTCCGGCGCCCGCGTGTCGTCCTTCGACTTCCAGTGGCCGGGCGAGTAGGCGCCGAGGATCGTCCCCTCGACGAGCGCCGCCGCCTGCTCGGGCAGCGGCACCGGGAGCGACTCGTCGAGCAACCAGACGAGCGTTCCGCCCACCCGCGAGAGAGCCTGGGCCGCCGCGGCGCCCGCCGTCCGCAGCGCGTCGGCGTCGACCTCGTCCCGCTTCCCGACGCCCGCCGCGACCAGGCGCGGCGCCTCGAGCTCGCCGTCGAGGTGGAGGAGGACCGCCTCGCCACGCTCGCCGCGCAGCTCGCCGCTCTCGCCGAGTCGCGCGAGCCGTCCGCCGAGCTTGCCGTCGACGATCTTCACGCCGTCGCCGCCAAGCGGCTGTGCCACCGGCAGCGCCAGGGCATCCGCGCCCGCCTGCCCGGGGAGGGCGATCTCGACCTTGGTCATCGGAGCGCGATGGTAACGCTGCCGGACGTATTGCGGTGCATAGACTCGCCGGAAATCCCGAGAAGGAGCGATGGATGCCAGGCACTGTGCAGGAGTTCTTCGAGACGCTTCCCTCCCAAGCCGACATGTCGAAGACGGCCGGAATGAGCAACTCGTACGTGTTCGACATCGAGGGCGCGGGACAGTGGACGGTCAAGGTCGAGGACGGCGCCGTCAACGTCGCGGAGGGCGTGCAGGACGCGGACGTTACGATCAGTGCCTCGGAGGAGGTGTTCCAGAAGATCCTCTCGGGTGAGCAGAACGCGACGAGCGCCTACATGACGGGGAAGATCAAGCTCAAGGGCGACATGGGCGCCGCCATGAAGCTCCAGAAGCTCTTCCCGAGCTAGTCGAAGACGATCTCGGCGGCTTCGGCGATCCTCTCGTACCCGATGCGCTCGTAGATCGCGTTCGAGGTCGGGTTGGCGAGGTCGGTGTAGAGGAAGCAGAAGCGGCGGGCGCCCGCGAAGAGGCGGCCGTCCAGCAGCCGCTGCGACACCTCCGCGGTCAACGCCGTCGCGTACCCGCGGCCGCGCAGCTCGGGCGGCGTGTACACCGGGCCGACCCGGATGCCGTTCGGCGTCGGCCCGCCCCAGCCGGCAAGCGAGACGGACGCGCCGTCGACCTCCCAGAGCACGATCCCCGCCGAGGAGGACGAGAGCCGATGGTCGAGCGTCGCCTCGGCGCGCTCCCGGCCGGGCCCGCCCTCGTGCAGGACTTCCTCGCCGAAGGCGATCCACCAGCGCAGTGCGAGCTCGCGGTCGCCCTTCGTCGCGACGCGGAAAGACCCGGGGACGGTGGGCAGCGGCTCGACCTGCTCCAGCACGTAGACGCCCTGGCGCATGTTCGTCCTCGCGGTCACGCCGGTCCGGCGGGACCACAACTCGCCGAACATCTCGACCTCGGGCTCGGTGCCGACGACCCCGGGCAGCTCCTCGCCGGCGACGGCCTCGCAGAGCGCCGCCAGCGCCTCTTCCGACCTCGGCCGAGCGAGGATGAGGTTGTACGGCGGCGTGCGCAGCGCCGCGGCGACGACCTCGCCGGTGTCCCGGACGAGCCAGAAGCTCCGCACGGGGTAGAGGTCGGGCGAGTCGCGGATCGTACCGGCGATCCCGAGGATCAGGTTGTGGCGCGCCTCGTCGGCGAGCAGGAGCGGCTCCGCCTCCGCGAGGAACTCGGCCGCGTCGTCCAGGTGGACGGCCTCGATCATTCCTCGAGCTCCACGAGCAGGGCGCCGCCCGCGACGCGGTCGCCCTCGCCGACGCGTACGGCGCGGACAGTCGCCTCGTAGGGCGAGACGAGAGGCGTCTCCATCTTCATCGCCTCGAGCACGACGAGCGGCTGGCGCGCGGCGACCGTGTCCCCGGGCTCGACGAGCACGCGGATGACCGTCCCCGGCATCGGGGCGACGACCTGCGACTGCTCGCGTCCGCCCGATCCCGCCCCGCCGGCCGCGGCGTCGACGTCGGGCGTCGGCCGCGACGGAGGAGAGGGGAGGTTCAGCCGCCACGGGTCGCTCCAGACCGCGGCCGGCGCGGCTGCCGGCGGCTCCGAGAGCGGCGGGTTCTCCGTGAGAAACGCTGTGGTGACGCGGCCCGCGCGGACGAGCGGGTGCGCTACGAGCCAGCGCAGCAAGGGGAGATTCGTCGTGACGCCGCCGATCTCGGTCTCGCGCAGGGCCTGCGCGAGCCGATCGAGCGCCTCGCCGCGCGTGTTGCCGGCGGCGATGAGCTTCGCGATCATCGGGTCGTACGCGGTGCCGATCTCGTCGCCCTCGCGCACGCCCGCGTCGACGCGGATCCCGTCCGGCAGCCGCAGCCGCTCGAGCCGGCCGGCTTGCGGGAGGAACGAGCGCGGGTCTTCCGCGTACAGCCGCACCTCGACGGCGTCCCCTCGCAAGTCCGTGCCCTGGAAAGACACGGCCTCTCCGGACGCGATCCGGAGCTGTTCCCGCACGATGTCGACGCCGGTCACGAGCTCGGTCACGGGATGCTCGACCTGGATCCGCGCGTTGAGCTCGAGGAACCAGAAGTCGCGGCCCTCGAGCACGAACTCGACGGTGCCTGCGCTCTCGTAGCCGATCGCACGCGCGAAGGCGACGGCCGCGTCGCTCATCCGCGCGCGCAGCTCCGGGTCGAGCGCGGGAGACGGCGCCTCCTCGAGCACCTTCTGGTGGCGGCGCTGGATCGAGCAGTCCCGCTCGCCGAGCGCCGAGACGTTGCCGTGCCGGTCGGCGAGGAGCTGGATCTCGACGTGGCGCGGCCGCTCGAGGTAGCGCTCGCAGAAGACGGAGTCGTCGCCGAACGCGGCGGCCGCCTCGCGCCGCGCGGCGGCGATCGCCTCGTCGAGCTCCTCCGGCGCGCGCACGACGCGCATGCCGCGGCCGCCTCCGCCCGCTGCCGCCTTGACGAGCAGCGGAAAGCCGACCTCCTCCGGCGTCCCGCTCTCCAGCACGGGAACGCCCGCTGCCCGCGCCGTCTCCTTGGCGGCGAGTTTGTCGCCGCCCGCTCGTAGCGCCGCCGGAGGCGGGCCGACCCAGGTCAGTCCCGCCTCGAGCACGGCCTCGGCGAGCTCCGCGCTCTCGGAGAGGAAGCCGTACCCGGGATGGACGGCGTCGACGCCGGCCTCCCGCGCCGCGCGGACGTGCTCGGCAGGGTCGAGATAGGAGGAGATCTCGACGAGCGCATCGGCGGATTCGGCATGAAGCGCGCCGCGATCGTCGGGCGCGGCGACGGCGACCGTCTCGACGCCCTCGACGCGGCAGGCACGGAAGATGCGCAGCGCGATCTCCCCCCGGTTGGCGACGAGCAGCCGACGCATGCGGCGAGTCTAGGTTGTGCCTCCCCGAAAGATTCGTGCCACTTGGCGCGTTCGGCTCTACTCTTCCTCGTTTGACGTAGAGCGAAGGTGGAACTGCGGTTTGCGGGTGAGGCTCGGGATCTCGGTCGTGCTGATCTCGGCGTTCGTGGCTGCGGGCGCCGGCTCCGCGCGCGCCGGGACCGCGCTCATCGTCACCGGCCACGGCTGGGGACACGGGGTCGGCATGAGCCAGTGGGGCGCGTACGGCTACGCGCTGCACGGCTGGAAGTACCACCGGATCCTTTCGCACTACTACCCGGGAACGCGGTTCGGCCGCATCGGTGAGGTGCGGGTGCGTGTGGCGCTTGCGCGTGGGGCGAACGTCGTCACGATCGGCTGTGCCACACCGATGCGCGTCACCGACGGGAGACGGCTGACGCGGAAGCTCCCGGCCGGCGTGTACGGCATCGGGCCGAAGCTCGCCCTCCCGGTGGGGCGCCGCGGGATGGGCCTCTCCTTCGGGCACCTTGCCGTCTTCGACTGTGCCCGCGCGCCGCTCACGGCCGATGGGCGCGCGTACCACGGCACGCTGACCGTGCGCAGCGACGGCCGGCACGTCTCGGTCGTCAACTCCCTCTCGCTCGACACGTACCTGCGCGGCGTCGTTCCGTCCGAGTCGCCGTCGCACTGGCCGCTTGCGGCGCTCGAGGCCCAGGCGGTCGCGGCGCGCTCCTACGCGATCTCGGAGCTGCGGCCGGACTCCTGGTACGACCTCCTGCCGACCACGAGCGACCAGGTCTACGGCGGCGTCGCGGCGGAGAGCCCCAGCTCCGACAAGGCCGTGTACGCGACGCTCGGCCAGGTCCTGACCTGGGACGGCCAGGTCGCGCGGACGTACTACTCCTCGAGCTCCGGCGGCCGTACCGAAGCCGTGCAGGACGCATGGCCGGGCTCGGCGCCGATCCCGTATCTGCGCTCGGTGCCGGACCCATACGACACCTATTCCCCGCATCACGACTGGGGCCCGTTCGCGAGCTCCGCGACGCAGCTGGCCGCGCGGCTGGGGCTCGGGAGCGCCATCGACTCGGTCTCGGTCGAGCGGAACGAAGGCTGGCGCGTCGAGTCGGTCACCTTCAGGCTGACGTCGGGCGCCGTCGTCACCCGCACCGGGGCACGGGTTGCCCGGGCGCTGCACCTCCTGTCGACCTGGTTCTCGATCGGCGAGCTGCGGCTCTCGACGAGCAGCACCCGCGTGCTGTATGGCAGCCGTGTCAACGTCGTCGTGCGCGCCGCGAACGTGAAGGGGGCGGTGCTGCAGCAGCAGAGCGGCACCGGCGCGTGGCGGACGCTCCGGCAAGTCACGCGGCCGGCGCAGCTGCGCGTCCAGCCGCTTGCGAACACCGCGTTCCGGCTGATGCTGCCCGGCACGAGCGG
>VAXA01000171.1 GCA_005883365.1 Actinomycetota bacterium | reverse complement strand
GGACTCCAAGCTCGGCGCGCTCAACCAGCCCGGCTTCGCGGTCACGAACGCCGCTGTGAGGGTTCCCGCCGTTGGAAAGAAACGCTTCGCCTATCTGACGAGCTACAGCGCGTCGAACATCGCCCCGGTGGCGGGCCTGAGGGAACAGGTGCTCGACGGCCCGTACATCCTCGACGTCATCGTCACGGCCGGCAGCGCGTCGGCCGCCAAGGCGCTCGCGCCGGGGCTCGCGAAGAAGCTCGACGCCCGGCTCCGGCTCGCGCTCAAGGGTCGTCTGCACGGGAAGCCCGTAAAGCTGCCGCCGAAGCAGGAGGCCGCGCAGCCGGCCGGCGGGCCGGATCTCTCGGCGCTGGCGCTCCAGGCCTCCGACGTCGTCGGGCCGTCGACCATCGACAAGGGCTACATCGTCGATCCGGCGGCGATTTCGGACTACAGCGTCTTCATGTTTCCGGCCGGCCAGTTCGACCTGCTCGACCAGGAGATCGAGTGGTATCCATCGGCGAACGAGGCGAGCTTCTTCGCCGACTTCGAGAACGCGGCCACCGCGTCCCAGCCGGGGACCACCGTGCTCGACCTGAGCAGCCTCGGCAACGGCGCTCGGGGAAGCGTCACCGCGCGCTCGTCGTTCAGCACGGGCCAGGCGTTCTTCGCCTCTGGTCAGCTGGCCGAATTCATCTTCGTCGCCGTCAGCGAGGGAACGGTCGACGCCAACGACGTCACGAGCATCGCGCAGGCCGCTGCGAACAGGATCGACGCGGCCGGGCTCGGAAGCTAGTCAGCTGCCGACGACCTGGACGAGCCAGCGCCGGTCGCGCTCGCGGTCGAGCTCGATGAAGAGGACGCGCTGCCACGTCCCGAGCTGGAGCTCGCCCTCGCGCACGGGGACCGACTCGCCGGCGGTGCCGAGCAGCATCGCCATGCAGTGGGAGTGGCCGTTGCCCTGGTCCATGTCCTCGGGGCAGATGTTCTCGGTGCGCCGGTCCCAGTCGTCGTGCGCGTAGTAGCTCTCGCTCGGCACGAGCCGGCGGAGCAGGTCGCAGAAGTCCTCGAGGAAGCCGGTCTCCATCTCGTTCACGCGCACACAACACGTCGTGTGCGGGGAGTAGATGCAGGCGATGCCGTCGACGACCCCGCTCTCCCGCACGGCGTTCCGCACGTCCTCGGTGATGTCGGTGACGGTGAGGCCGCCGGCGGTGCGCAGGCGCGTCTCGTGCTGGAACACCTTCATCGCCGCCGCCATTCTGCGGGAATCGTTACCCGACGCGGCGGTCGAACCCTCGCACCCTCAGCGGATCCTGCAGGACGCAACTCGCCGCCTGCCAGCCGCGTGCCGCGACCGACATGGCGGGCGCGGCACCTACGCGAGTGGCAGCCGGCGCTGAACGTCAGTAGTTCGAGGATCTGCCGCCGTTCCCGTTGGTGTGCGCCGCCTCTACACAGGGAACTCCCGTGGGTCGTGAGCGGTAGTGAAAGGGCACCGGAGCGGAGGATTTCTGCTGAGGCGGTCGAGACGCTCGTCTGGTTGGCGGAGTCGAAGGGCGTGGATCGGCGTCGCTACACGATCGTCAATCGTCTTCGTGCGGTGCGCGACAGTGACCATTTCGCAACGCTTCCAGAGGATCTCCGCGCGAGGGTGCGCGAGATCGTTGCCGAAGGGCGCTGAGTCCGCGGCGTCCGGGCCGCGGCTGGCGCCGCTTCGCTGGCCGGGGTCGAGAGGGTCTCGGGCGGAACCGTGACAGGTTGGCTGTCGCCCCAATGTCTGATGATCGCGGCGCCCTCGCTCATGCGGATGAATCTGGCGCGTCGGTCTCCGTGCATCACGGCCTGGTTCGGCTGAAAAACGCCGGAGGTTCCGAACTTCAGCTGTAGGAGTTTCGCGCCCGCGATCGTGTCCAGTCCGAGCGTGTACATACCCTCAAGGTTCGGGAAGATTTCCGCTCGTCCTTCTAGCACGGCGGCCCGGAGAGTCGCGAGCGCCGGCCCGCGCTGGCGATGACGAGTCACTGGACGGGCGGATTCGCATAGTCGCGCGGTTGGATATGGGCCCGCCTGGATTCGAACCAGGGACCAACGGATTATGAGTCCGCTGCTCTGACCAGCTGAGCTACGGGCCCGCGACTGCTAGGCCGAGCGTATCGCCCGCCGCAGGGAGAGCCACAGAACGAGCAGGACGGCGACCGGTAGCGCCGATCGCGACGGCGACGAGGACCGCGACGAGCCAGTCGTCGCCGATCACGAAGTCCCACCAGAAGCGGCCGAACGCTGCGAGCCGGCTCATGCCTCGACGGTCCGGAGGACGGAACGGCGCTCTCTCCGCAGCAGCCGCACGAGGAGGAAGGACGAGAGGACGACGAAGCCGAGGACGCCGAGGAGCGAAGCATCGGACCCGGGCCAGTCCGCGCCCGCGCCCTCGGCCGACCAGAAGATCCCGAACGTCGTCAGCATCACGCCGACCGCGAACTTCATCGCGTTCTCGGGCACTCGGGCGAGCGGCGCGCGCACTGCGACGCCCACTCCGCCCACGAGGACGAGCGCCCCGCCCGCGCCGGCGGCCGCCAGCGGGATCGAGCCCTGCGCGCTGCCGAAGGTGAGGACGATGAACACGACCTCGAGCCCCTCGAGCAGCACGCCCTTGAAGGCGAGCGTGAACCCGTACCAGTCGAGGCTCCCGCGCTCGAGCCGCGCTGCGCCGTGCGCCTCCGCGAGTTCTCGCCTGAAGATCTCGTCCTCGTCGTGGAGCGGCTTGTAGCCGCTAGCGCGCAGGATCGCCTTGCGCAGCCATTGCAGGCCGAAGACGAGGAGCAGGGCGCCCACGACGAGGCGCAACGCCTGCAGCGGGATGTGCGTGAGCGCCGGCCCGAGGGCCGCGACGACGACCGCGAGCGCGAGCGTCGCCGCGCCCAGGCCGGCGAGCGCCGAGCGCCAGCCACGGGCGACGCCGGCGGCCAGGACGATCGTCAGCGCCTCAACCATCTCGACCCCGCTCGCGAGGAAGGCGGAGAGGACGAGGAATGCGTTGCCGGTACTCACCACGCCTCCTGAGGCGGAGGGGCGCGCTCGGCCTCGGCGCTGGCAGCGGCGGTGGCGACATCGGCCGGATACGTGTGCAGGCCCTTGAACAGGAGCCACGAGCTGAGACCGAGGGGGAGGAGCATGACGACGAACGTCCACTGCAAGCCCGAGCGGCCGCCGCCGAAGATGTAGTCCGAGACGGCGCCGAAGAGGAGCGGGGCGAGCGCGATCGCCAACGAGCGGAGCAACGTGCGGACGGCCTCGGCGCGACCCCAGAGGAGCGGCGGCATGATGTCGAGCCGCGCCGCGTCGAGGGGTGGATTCTGAGCGCCTAGGAAGAAAGCAGCCGCCGTCAGGTAGGGGACGGCCGGAGCAACGTGCGCACGGCCTCGGCGCGACCCCAGAGGAGCGGCGGCATGATGTCGAGCCGCGCCGCGTCGAGGGGTGGATTCTGAGCGCCTAGGAAGAAAGCAGCCGCCGTCAGGTAGGGGACGGCCGTCACGGCGTCGCGCGTGAAGATCGCGGGAATGAAGAGGACGAAGGTTGCGGCAGCGGCGACCGCCGGCGTGATCACTCGTGCATTGAGCCGCCCGCGCTTGAGGAGCCAGTCGCCGACCGAGCCGCCGAAGAGCACACCGGCGAGTGCACCGCCGCCGACCACGAGCAGCAGGGTGCTGGCGAGAGGCTGGTCGATCCGGTACTGCTCCTTCGAGAACTCCAGGCCGAAGGTCTGGAGGCCGGCGAGGAAGTAGTAGCCGCACGCGCTCGCGGCGATGAGGACGACGTTCGTCCGCACGTGTAGGACGTAACGGGTGGCGCTGACGAGCCCCATGCGCCGCGCCGTTTTTGCGTCGACGACGAGCTCGGGATCCGGCTCGAGGCCATGCTCTTGCGCAAGTCGCTGGGCGTCCGTCACTTGCGAGCCTCCGTCCGCTTGCGCGACCGCCTCGGGTGGAGGAGGCCCCAAGTCGGAGGCAAGCACTCCCTGGCCGCCGCGCTCCGGCTCGCGCAGGCGCCAGACGATGACGGCGAGGGCGAAGGCCGGCAGCGCGAGGATGACGAACGCAGCGCGCCAAGAGAGGAGGGAGATGTTGCCGGTGACCGCGAAGCCCACGCCGGCGCCGAGGTACTCGCCCGCGAGAATGACGCCGTAGATCCGGCCGCGCTCCCAGCTTCCGAACCAGTCGCCGACGAGCGAGGCGACCATCGGCCCGGCCGAGGCCGTGACGGCGCCGAGGAAGAGGCGCGTCCAAAGCAGCTCCCCGAAGCTCGTGGCCGTCGCGCTCCACAGCATCGCGCCGCCCCAGAGGACGATCGTCGCGCCGAGCACCCGAGTTCGTCGCACGCGGTCGGCCAGGACGCCGAACGGCAGCGACGCCACCGCGCCGACGAGGGAGCTGACCGCGACGAGCAGGCCGATGTCCGTGTTCGTGATGTGCAGGCCGGCACGCAGTTCGCTCGCCGAGGCGCCCACCGTTGCCGCGTCGGCGCCGCTCAGGCCGAGGATCGCGGCCAAGACGATGATCACGCGTGTGCGCTCCTCGCCCCCGAGCGCGACCGTCAGGCGGCGCGCGAAGGCGCTCGCCGCGGCAGAGCCGAGCGCGGCCGCGTCGGTGAGGACGCGCGCGGTACGCGATTCGTCGGTGCTCACGTCCTCATGGTGGCAGGCGCATCCGCCTGCGCGGGGTCAAACGTCGCGCTTGACGAGCAGCACGGCCGCGATCGCAAGCGCGGCGGCGCAGTACCCCGCGAAGAGGAGACCGCCGACGAGCGGCGTCAGCGTGTGCGCCGCGTGGTCAAGGGAGAAGAGCTGTCGACCGGCCTCGCTCGGCAGGTACTGGGTGATCGCGTTGTTCCAGCTCAGCGGCAGGATGTTCATGAGCGGCGGCAGCACGAAGAAGATCCCCGCGAAGGTCGCGATGCCGCCCGCCGTGCTCCGCACGATCGCGCCGAGCGAGAGCGCGAAGATCCCGACGAGCATGACGTATACAGCGCCGCCGATCACCGACCGCGCGACGCCGGCCTGGGTGAACGAGATCTGGAGGATGTGGTGCCGCGCAAGGATCGCCTGGCTCGCGAAGAAGCTCGCGAGCACGGCCGGCACCATGAGCACGAAGGAGACGACGGCGTAGTCGAGGATCTTCGCCCACAGCACGAGCAGCCGTCTCGGCACAGCGGTGAACGTGGAGCGGATCGAGCCGGTCGAGTACTCGGCGCTGATCAGCAGGACGCCCAGGACGGCGATCGCCAGCTGCGCGACGTTGACGCCGGCCAGCGCGACGTCGAGCGGGTGGCGGTCGGCGCGCTCGTGCGGAGACATCGTCCCCCAGTGCGAGGACGTCACGAAGGCGAAGATGACGGGGAAGGCGATCGTGAGGAGGAAGCCCACGACGAGCGACCATTTCGTCGAGCGGACCGAGCGAAGCTTCGTCCACTCGGAGATCAGGACGCGGTGGAACGCCACGCGGCCGGTGACCTCGAGGCGGGGGATCCGCACCATCGGGGTGACTGCGCTCATGCCACCGCCTCCATCTCGGTCGCGAACTCGAGCTCGTCGCGCGTGAGGTTCATGAACGCTTCCTCGAGCGACGCCTGCAGCGGCGTCAGCTCGTGGAGCGCGATCCCGGCACCGGCCGCCACCTCGCCGACCTGCTCCGCCGTCAGCCCGTGCACCTCGAGCGCTCCGCGATCGGCGGCGACGAGCGAGACGGCAGGGCCCGCGAGCTCCGTCCGCAGACGCTCGAGCTCGGGCGAGCGGACGAGCACGACCTTCTGCGAGGCGCGCGAGACGAAGTCGTCGACGCTCGTGTCCGCGATCAGCTTTCCCCGGCCGATCACGATGAGGTGGTCGGCGGTGAGAGCCATCTCGCTCATCAGGTGGGAGGAAACGAAGACCGTGCGGCCCTCGGCGGCGAGCCCCTTGAGGAGGTTGCGCACCCAGTGGATGCCCTCGGGGTCGAGGCCGTTGACCGGCTCGTCGAGCATCACCGTCTTCGGATCGCCGAGGAGCGCAGCTGCGATGCCGAGCCGCTGGCCCATGCCGAGCGAGAACTGGCCGGTGCGCTTTCGCGCCACCTCGTGCAGGCCGACGAGGTCGATCAGGTCCGCGACGCGCCGCTTCGGAATCCCGTGCGTCTGCGCGAGCGCGAGCAAGTGGTTGTACGCCGACCGTCCGGTGTGGACGGAGCGCGCTTCGAGCAGCCCGCCGACCTCGGGCGCATCCGCCTGCTCGCGGTCAAATGTCGCGGCGGACAAGCAGCACCGCAGCGATCGCGAGCGCGGCGGCGCAGTACCCAGCGAAGAGGAGGCCGCCGACGAGCGGGGTCAGCGTGTGCGCGGCGTGGTTAACGGAGAAGGGCTGCCAACCGGCCTCTGCTCGGCAGGTTAGACGGGGCAGGTGAGCGGCAGGTGAGGATGTGGCAGTGACGCTCGGCTTCTTCCTCTCGACGCACACGATCGACGGCTGGCTCTCGTCGTACGGCTACCTCGTGGTCTTCCTGCTCGTGATGGTGGAGAGCATCGGCGTGCCGGTGCCGGGCGAGACGGCGCTCGTCGGGGCGGCGCTCTACGCCGGCTCGACCCACAAGCTCGAGATCTGGTGGATCGTCGCGGTGGCGATCGCGGGGGCGGTCCTCGGGGACAACATCGGCTTCTCCATCGGCCGCTACGGCGGCGCCAGGCTGCTGGTGCGGCACGGTCACAAGATCCGCCTGCACGAGGGGCGGCTCAAGATCGGGATCTGGCTCTTCCGGCGCCACGGCGGCAAGGTCGTCTTCTGGGGGCGATTCGTCTCGATCCTCCGCACGTGGGCGGCATTCCTCGCCGGCGCGAACCACATGGAGTGGGGCCGCTTCCTCGTCTTCAACGCCGCCGGCGGGGTCGTCTGGGCACCGCTCTACGGCCTCGTCTACTACGAGTTCGGCGGGGCGCTGCGGCAGCTGAGCACGACGATCGACGTCACGATCGGCGTCGCCGGGACCGTGGTCCTCGTCGCCTTCGTCGGCTGGACGAGGCGCAAGGAGGCGGAGCTGCAGGAGCGTGCCGAGCGCGAGATCGGCGCCTCGATCGAGGAGGAGCTCGGCGAGGAGGAGGGCGCGGCGTAAGCTGGGGACATGTTCCTTTTCACGAAGAACGTCGAGCAGGTCACGCCCGAGGATGCACTGCCGGGGCGCGAGACTCCGATGCAGGTGCCCGAGCGCCACGACGTGCTCGGGACGCCGCTCCAGCCGCCGTTTCCGGAAGGCCTGGAGCAGCTCGTCGTCGGGATGGGCTGCTTCTGGGGCGCCGAGCGCGTGTTCTGGCAAGCGGACGGCGTCTACACGACTGCGGTCGGCTACGCGGGCGGCTACACGCCGAACCCGACCTACGAGGAGGTCTGCAGCGGGCGCACCGGCCACACCGAGGCCGTGCTCGTCGTCTTCGACCCAGTCGTCCTCCCGCTCGAAGGCGTCTTGCGCCTGTTCTGGGAGAACCACGATCCGACCCAGGGGATGCGCCAAGGGAACGACCGCGGCACGCAGTACCGGTCGGCGGTGTACTGGGCGGACGAGGCGCAGCGGACGGCGGCGGAGGCATCCCGCGACATGTACGCGGCGGAGCTCGCGCGCGCCGGCTACGGCGAGATCACGACGGAGATCGCGGAGGCGGGGCCGTTCTACTACGCCGAGCCGTACCACCAGCAGTACCTCGCCAAGAATCCGAACGGCTACTGCGGCCTGGGCGGCACCGGCGTCGCCTGTCCCGTCGGGCTCAAGACCGCGTAGCAAAACCGACAGTCGCCCGCGGCCGTTCTCCCTCGGACAACCGAGGGAGGGATCTGCAATGGCCGATCGGACACAGCGCTTGAAGGGGAAGGCGAACGAGGCGGCGGGCGAGGCGAAGGCCAATGCCGGCTATGCGACCGGCAGCGGCAAGACCGAAGCCAAGGGCGTGGGCAAGGCTCTCAAGGGCAAGGCCCAGCAGACGGCCGGCAAGGCCCGCAGCGAGGTGAAGAAGAAGACGCGCTAGCGGAGGGTCTTGCTCATCGCCACGGCGTTCTCCTCGTAGCCGAGCGAGCGGTAGAGGTGACGCGCGGCGACGTTCCCGCCGAAGACGTTCAGCCCGACGCGATCGAACCCGCGGCGTCGGGCCTCGTCCTCCGCGAACAGCATCGCGGCCCGGCCGTAGCCCCGGCCGCGATGCGGCTTCTCGACCTGGATGTCGTAGACGAAGAGGCTGCGCTGAGCGGCATCGTCACGCTCAGCGAGCCAGAGATCGCCCACCGGCTGGCCGTCCGCTTCGATCACGAACACCAGCTGCCGAGC
>VAXA01000170.1 GCA_005883365.1 Actinomycetota bacterium | reverse complement strand
CGTCACCGGCGACGGCCGCACAGGCGCCGCTCTCGTCGAGAACGAGGACGTCGACAAGATCGCTTTTACCGGCTCGACCGAGGTGGGGAAGGAGATCCAGCGGCGGCTCGCCGGCACCGGCAAGCGGCTCACGCTCGAGCTCGGCGGCAAGGCCGCGAACATCGTCTTCGACGACGCCGCGCTCGACCAAGCGGTCGAGGGGATCGTCAACGGCATCTACTTCAACCAGGGACACGTCTGCTGTGCCGGCTCTCGCCTCTTCGTCCAGGAATCGATCTACGAGCCGCTGATCGCCAAGCTCAAGCGCCGCCTCTCGACGCTCCGCGTCGGCGACCCGCTCGACAAGAACACCGACGTCGGCGCGATCAACTCGGCTGCGCAGCTCGAGCGGATCCGGGAGCTCGTCGCCTCCGGAGAGGAGGAGGGCGCCGAGATCTACCAGCCGCCCTGCGCGCTGTTGCGCAGAGCTACCGGATCGCGCAGGAGGAGATCTTCGGCCCTGTCCTCTCCGTCCTCACCTTCCGCACCCCGGAAGAGGCACTGGAGAAGGCGAACAACACCCCGTACGGGTTGAGCGCCGGTGTCTGGACGGAGAAGGGGTCGCGCATCCTCTGGATGGCGCAGCGGCTCCGCGCCGGCGTCGTTTGGGCGAACACGTTCAACCGCTTCGACCCCGGCTCGCCTTTCGGCGGCTACAAGGAGTCCGGCTTCGGCCGCGAAGGCGGCCGGCACGGGCTCGAGCCGTACCTGGACTTCGAGCAATGAGCCGGCTCCCTGTCAGGAAGACGTACAAGCTCTACATCGGCGGCGCTTTCCCGCGCAGCGAGTCGGGACGCACCTACGACGCGGAGGGCCAGAACGTCGCCCGGGGTTCCCGCAAGGACGTCCGCGATGCGGTTCGCGCCGCCCGCGGCGCGCAGCCGGGCTGGGCGGCGGCGACCGCGTACAACCGCGGCCAGGTGATCTACCGGCTCGCCGAGATGATCGAGGCGCGCGCCGCGGAGTTCGCCGAGCTCAGCAGCGGGCGCGACGAGGTCGAGCGCTCGATCGACCGGATCGTCTGGTACGCGGGCTGGGCCGATAAGCTGCCGCAGGTGCTGGGCGGCTCGAACCCCGTCGCCGGCCCGTACTTCAACTTCACGGTGCCGGAGCCGACCGGCGTCGTCGCGGTGCTCGCGCCCAACGAGCCGCCGTTGCTCGGGCTCGTGACCCGCCTGCTCCCGCCGCTCGTGGGCGGCAATGCGGTGGTCGTTGTGGCGTCCGAGACTCGCCCCCTGGCTGCGATCGAGCTCGCGGAAGCGATCGCGACGAGCGACGTGCCGGGCGGCGTCGTCAACCTCCTGACGGGCCAACACGCTGAGCTCGCCCCGGTGCTCGCGTCCCACATGGACGTGAACGCAATCGACCTCTGCGGGGCCGACGGCGACGGGCCGGAGCTCGAACGCCTCGCCGCCGACAACGTGAAACGGGTCGTGCGCGGCCGCGCCGACGTGCAGAGCCCGTGGGAGATCGCGTCCTTCCTCGAGCTGAAGACCGTCTGGCACCCGATGGGACAGTGACCGATCGTCTTCTGAGTCACGCGATCGCGGAAGGCGACGGCATCTCGTTCGTCGCCACGGTTGAGGACGCCGAGGCGGCGCGAGCAGCCCAGGCCGCCGGCGCAGAAGGCGTTCTCGTGCGCAGTGGCGGGGAGGACCGGCTCGCCGCCATTCGCGAAGCCGTCTCCGTGCCGATCGTCTTCTTCTGGGGTTTCGAGGTGCCCGAGCGGCTGGTCGGTGCCGACGCGTGCATCGTCGACGTGAAGGACGCGTCCGATCTCGGCTCGGTCGAGCAGGGGCACTTCGAGCTCGAGGCCTTCGAGGTTGCGTTGCGTGTGACGGACGAGGAACAGCTCGACGCCGTGCTCGACCGCTTCGACCCCGAGCTGGTCGTACTCGCGGGGCCGCTCGAGCAGGTGCACGAGCTCCTCGCCGCGGTTCCCGCCGGGAAGCTCGTCCTCGCCGAGCTCCCGTCACCGACGCACGAGGACGTCGAGGAGCTCGAGCGTGCCGGCGTCGACGCGGTGATCGTGCGCGACCGGGAACTTCTCTGACCGGCGGCGCCACCGCGATTCCGGAGGTGCAGTCGCTCCTGCGCGCGCTCGCGACCGGGCGGGACGTCGCAGAGATGGGCTCCGCCTTCGGCGAGACGGCGGCCGTGATGCGGGAGACGGCGCGCTCGGTCGTCACTGTCGAGCTCGATCCGGACCGGGCCGCCACAGCGCGCGAGCGCCTGCGCGACCTCCCGAACGTCGAGACGCTCGAGGGAGACGTCTACGAGGTGCTACGGGGTCGCGGCCCGTTCGGCCTCGTCTTCGCCGACGGTGGGCTCCGGCCGGTGACGGAGGAGAAGTGGGAGGCGATCCTGGCCCTCGTCGAGCCGGGCGGCATCATCGTCAAGGACGACATGACCCCAGGACGTGCGGTCGAAGGCGACGAGGTGCGCGAGTTCCTCCTCCGCGACCCGCGCCTCGCGGCAGCCGAGATCCTCGCCAGGCCCGAGATGGCCGTGATCGTCGCGGTCAGGCTGCCCGATTGAACGCGGACCGCGCTCCGGTGCATACTCGTCGCCGTGCGCATCGTCGATCTGAGCCACGCGTACGCAGACGACATGCCGCTGTATCCGGGGCTTCCGACGCCCTCGTTCCGCGACATTGCGCGAGTCGAGCGCGACGGCTACGCGATGTCGGAGTACCGCCTGGTCAACCACATCGGCACCCACGTCGATCTTCCCTCTCACCAGATCGCCGACGGTGCCACGCTCGACGAGATCCCGCTCGAGTCACTCGTAGCCGACGCGGTGACGCTCGACCTCTCCGGCCGCGAGCCGGGCCCGGTCGGGTAGAGCGAGCTCGAACCGCTCCTCGCCGACCTCCGGAGGGGCGACTGGCTCTTTCTCTACTCCGACAACGGCCGCAACTGGAGGAGTGACGACTACTGGACCGGCTGGTCGTACCCGGACGCCGAAGCATCGCGTGCCCTCGTCGACCGCGGCATCGTCGGGATCGGCTTCGATGGCCCTTCTGCCGATCCGGTCGACACCGAGACCTTCGACCTGCACAAGGTCTGGCTCGGCGCAGGTCGAATGATCCTCGAGAACCTCACCAACCTCGGCCTTCTGCCGGCGCGGACCCAGGTCGTCGTCGCGCCGCTGAAGGTGCGCGCGGCCAACGGGGCGCCCGCGCGCGTGCTCGCCTTCGTCCCCGACTAGCAGGGAGGGAAAGATGCTCGAATCGCTCGGCCGCGTCGGATCCCTTCGCCGCGGCATTCTCGGTTTGCGCGAGACCTTCGGCCTCTCGCTCGCCCTGCTCGCCCTCGTGATGGCGAGCTCGCTCGCCACGAGCAGCGCCGCCGCCTTCGCGGGGGCCACCGTCCCGCTCGTCTACCTCACCGCCGGCGTAGGCTCGCTCTGCCTCGCCTCCGTGATCATCCGCTTCACGCGGCGGATGGCGAGCGCAGGAGGCCTTTACACGTTCACCGCCCGGGGCCTCGACTGCAACGCGGGCTTCATCGGCGGCTGGCTCTACTCGTGGGGCTTCGCCGCCGGGATCTCCTTCGTCCTCATCATCGCGTCGTTCTTCCTCTCGACGGTGCTGACGGTGCACACCTCGCTCGACCTGAGCTGGTTCCAGTGCTTCTGGATCCTCGTGGCGCTGCTGAGCGTCTTCGCGCTGCTGGGCATCCGGCTCTCGACGCGGACGCAGCTCCTCTTCGCCACGCTCGGGGTCCTCCTGCTCGTGATCCTCGCCTGCGTGATCCTCGGCAAGGGTGGCGCCTCGGGGGTGACGCTCCAGCCGTTCAACTTCCATCACGCGCACAGCGCCCACGACTTCTTCTACGCGATGGTCTTCGCCTTCACCGGTTTCATCGGCTTCGAGGCGGCGGCCGCGCTCGGGGAGGAGTCCGCAGAGCCGCTCAAGATGATTCCGAAGGCGATCCTGTCGGCAGTCCTTGTCGCTCTCGTCTTCTACGTCTTCCTCACCTGGGCGATGTCCGTCGGCTTCGGTGTCGATGGTGCGGGCGCCTGGGCGAGCAACCCGGGAGCGCTCGACTTCCTCGCGACGAAGTACGTCAGCAGCTGGTTCGCGACGCTCGTCGACATCGCCGTAGTCGTCGACGCTTTCGTCGCCGCGCTCGCGGGCACCGCGCTCGTCTCCCGGACGGCGTTTGCGATGGGACGGGAGGGCGGGCTGCCGAAGGTCTTCGCGTGGACGCACCCGCGCTTCAAGACCCCGTGGGTCTCGATCCTCGCCTCGCTCGCGCTGACCATGATCCTCGTGAGCTGGCTCGCGCGCGGCACCTGGAACGACCCGTTCACGTACTTCGCCTTCATGGCGACGACTGCGACCTTCGGGATCCTCGCCACGTACATCCTGGTCGCGCTCGCCGGGATGACGTACTTCTGGCGGACGAGGGCGACGTCGGCGGTTGCCTACAACGTCCTGCTCGACTTCGTACTGCCGATCGCCGCGATCGTGGTCTGCGGGCTGACGATCTACTGGTCGATCACGCCTCGCCCGCCCGCTCCGATCAGCTACTCGATCTGGGTCGCGCTCGGCTGGCTCGGGCTCGGGGTCGCGTACCTCCTGTGGCTACGGCTCAAGGCGCCGGACAAGGTCGCGCAGTTCGGCTCGGTGCTGGCCGAGGGAGGTGAAACGGCGCCGCCGCCCCAGGCGCACGCTGTTCCAGGGACCGGCTAGCCGAAGAACGCGCGCGCGACGTCGTACCACTCGCGCGGCACGACCTTCAGCTCGGCGGTCGCTTCCGCCAGGGGGACGGCGACGACGTCGTCCCCCTGCAGCGCGGCCATCTGGCCGAACTCGCCGCCGAGCGCGAGGTCGGCGGCCTTGAGCCCGAAGCGCGTCGCGAGCAAGCGGTCGCGCGCTGTGGGCGAGCCGCCGCGCTGAACGTGCCCGAGCACCGTGACGCGCGTCTCGTAACCGGTGCGCTGCTCGATCTCCCGCCCGAGGGCGTCCCCGACCCCCCGCTTCGAGAGGATCACGTGCCCGAACTGGTCGCGCTCTTCCGCGTCGGCGAGCCCGGGCAGCTCGCAGCCCTCGCTGACCACGACGATGGAGAAGTTCTTGCCATGGGCGTGCCGCTTCCGGATCGCCTCCGCGACCTCTTCGAAGTCGAGGGGAATCTCGGGGACGAGGATCACGTCGGCGCCCCCGGCGATGCCGCTCATCACGGCGATCCAGCCGGTATGCCGGCCCATCACCTCGACGACCATGACGCGGTTGTGCGATTCGGCGGTCGTGTGGAGACGGTCGATCGCCTCGGTCGCGATCGAGACCGCGGTGTCGAAGCCGAACGTGTAGTCGGTGCCGGAGAGGTCGTTGTCGATCGTCTTCGGGACGCCGACGACCGGAAGCTGGTGCTCCGCGTACAGCCGTGCCGCGACGCCGAGCGTGTCCTCGCCGCCGATGGCGACGAGCGCGTCGAGGCCGCGGTCGGAGAAGTTCTGCAGCACCTTGTCCACAGCCTCGAGCTTGAACGGGTTGGTGCGGCTCGTGCCGATGATCGTGCCCCCGCGCGGCAGGATCCCGGAAACCTGCGCGGGCCCGAGGTCCTCGAAGATCGGCTCGACGAGGCCGCGCCAGCCCTCGCGAACGGCGACCACGTCCCAGCCTGCCGCATCGGCGCGGAATCGCCGCCCCCGGTGAGGATGCCGACGCTCTTCGCCACTACGCGTAAGTCCTACCGTTTCATGCCTTCGCGCCGACGAACGAATCGATCAGCGCGACGCGCGAGGCACGCGCCACCGAGACCGTCTTGCGGCTACGGGACGTGGTGACGATGCCGAGTTGGTCGCACGTTCGGCAGAAGATGTCCCGGATGTCTTGAGAGACCTGTGTGAAGAAGTAGCGCGTGTAGCTCTTCCCGTTCACGCGGTTGAGCACTCGGCAGCCGTCGGCGTGGAGCAATCCTCGGAGGAAGAGCCGTGGGTGTTGACGGACGATCGCTTCCTGCCATTCCGCGAGAACGATCCGACGCTCGTGCTTCTTGCCGGGGCCATGCTGCGGGAAGAGGCGCGGCCACGCGTTCGAGTAGGCAGAGATCTCCACAGCCCGCTCACCAGTGCGACGACGAACCGATACCCGGTTGTGCGGGACGACAGCCTGCATGGCTGTTGAGCATTCCGCAATCACACCCGGATACGACGCGTCGGTGGTGATCCGAAGGCGGTAGCAACGGCCACGTGCGTGCGAGATGACGCCGTCGCCGAGGTACATCCCGAGGAGATACGCATACTCGGCGGCTGGCACATTGGGATTCGCATCGGACGCTCCGTGCGGTCGATCGTCGAAGGGAGGCCGGGCAAGCCAATCGCGGATCGTGCTACGAGGGATGCCCGTGAGGCGCGCCACCTCAGACGCATTGCCTCCGAGCCCGGCGACGAAGTCGACGAGGCGACGCTCATCTGCGGTGCGCATCGGATGCGGCGGGTGGGAATCGAACCCACATGCCCCGGAGGGCAATGGCTTTTGAGGCCATCGCGTATACCAGTTCCGCCACCGCCGCCTGCGTCCATTGTAGGTGTGGATCCGGCGATCCCAGGCCCGCCTCGACTCCGCGGCTGGCGCAACAAGTAGTGTTGCGCAACAGAAGTTGTTGCGTTATGGTTGCCTCATGCCGGTTGCGATCGCAGCAAAGGTGGACGCCCTCCGGATCGACGTCGGCTCGGCAGCGCGGCTCGCCGACATGCTCGGCGTCAGCCGGGCGCAGGTCACGCGGTGGCTGCGAGGCTCCGGCATCGATCCGCTGAATGCGGAGAAGGTCGATCTGCTCGAGCTCGTGTGGGCCAACCTCCTCCGCCTCTACGAGCGCGAGGCCGCGCTCGCCTGGCTCTTCGGCCTCAACCCGTTCCTCGGCGACCGGCGCCCGATCGACCTCATCCGCGCGGGACGCACCGAGGAGCTGATGCGCGCCATCCGAGCCGAGCGCTCGGACGTTTTCGCGTGATCCTCTACCGCTGCTTCGCCTGGAACGAGCGCGCCCGCCGCGCCGATCGCCTCGACGGCGCCCTCTGGTTCCCGCGCCCCTACCAGGGCGACGGCCGTCACGACAACGTCGACCTGTACGGCTGCCTCTACGTCTCCGAGCGGCCCCTCTCGTGCATCGTGGAGCAGCTTGCGCGCTTCCGCGGGCAGCGCCTGCTGCCGGCCCTGCTCCTGCGGCGCGGCCTCCCGCTCGCTCTCGCCGAGCTGGAGCTCGCCGAGGGCGCGGAGCTCGTCGATCTCGACGACCCGGCGGTGCTGCGGCGCGAGCGGCTCCGGCCGTCCCGCGTCGCGACGCGCGCCCGGGAATTGACACAGCCCCAGGCGCGGGACCTCTACGGGCGGCACCCGGACGCGGCGGGTCTCCGCTGGTGGTCGACGTTCGAGGCGCAGTGGCTGAACGTGACGCTGTTCGATCGCGCCGCCGCCGCTCTCCGGCTCGTCTCTGGCCGCACGCTCACGGTCGAGGACGAGGAGGTGGGCGCTGCAGCCGAAGCGCTTGGGCTACGGCCAGGTTGAGGCGACGCGGAGCGGGAAGTACGGCGGCGCGAGGAGGAAGCCGATGCGTGCGTCCTGGCCACGGTGGCCGCGGGCCATCTGGATGGCTGCGCCGATGCCGCCGATTGGGACGAAGCCGAGCTGCCGCACCGCGGCGGCGTCCCGGGCGCCTGCGACATAGACGGCGCCGACCCGCTCGAGCGCGGGCCGGCACGCCTCCCAGTCGCGGAACGGCAGCAAGGGGTGCACCGTGCGGCCGGCGCGGTACTCCTCGAGTGCACGCGCGTCCGCGGCGACCGCCCCCTCCGCCGCAGCCAGCAGCCGCGGATCGCGGGCGATCGGGTCGGAGCGGAAGAAGACGAGGTACGGCTGTTGCGTCGGCCGGGCGAAGACCCGCCGGAACCGGTGCACGAGGATGACGATG
>VAXA01000169.1 GCA_005883365.1 Actinomycetota bacterium | reverse complement strand
CGACGTCCACCGAGGAGCAGACCTTCGAAGGACGTGACCGGCGGACAGGCGAGGTGCGGTGGACCGGGAGCCGCGTCGACCTCGTTTTCGGCGCGAACTCGCAGCTACGCGCGCTTGCCGAGGTCTACGCGTGCGAGGACGCGGACGAGCTGTTCGTGCGGGACTTCGTGGCCGCGTGGGTCAAGGTCATGAACCTCGACCGCTTCGATCTCGCCAGGAGCGGCTAGACGCCGCGGCCTAGGGCAGGAAGTCGACGTAGGACTCGACGGGGTCGCGCTCGCGGGGCGCCGGCTCGCGCGCTGGGGTGCCGAAGTGGAGCAGGCCCAGGAAGCGCTCGCCCGGCGGGATACCGACCGCTGCACGGCCCTGCGCGGTTCGCAGCACCTGCGGCGTTCGCCAGTACGTGGCGAGGCCGCGCTCCGTCGCGGCGAGCAACACGAGCTGGACAGCAGCGGCGGTCGCGCACACGTCCTCCTCGTCCATCACGAGATCTCCGGTCAGCGCTGCGCTCGCGACCACGAGTGTCGGCGCGCGGTCGAGCTTCTGCGCCTCCTTCTCGCCCGCGACGCGCTTCAGCGCCTCCAGAGTCTCCGGTCCGAGGACGCGGAATCTCCACGGCTGGTTTAGGTGGTGCGTCGGCGCGAAGCGTGCGACCTCGAGCAGCTCGAGCAGTGTCGACCGCGAGACCGGCTCCGGCCCGAACGACTTGTGCGTCCGCCGCGCCGCGGCGAGCTCTTCGAGGCTCACGCCAGACGCGCTGTGATCGTGACGGTCGCGCCGGCTCGCTCGAGGAGCTGGGAGAACGGGCAGCTGACGTGGGCCTTCGCGACCGCCGCCTGCAGCGCGGCGTCGTCGACGCCGTCCACCCTCGCGACGATCTCGACGCGGGAGCCGACGATCTGGTGGCCTTGCCCTTCGACCTCGTCCATCACGATCGTGCACGCCACGTCGAGCCGGCCGGGCGGCGTCCCGGCCGCGGTGAGCTCGCCTGCGACGGACATCGTGAGGCAGCCGCCGTGGGCGGCGGCGAGCAGCTCCTCGGGGCTCGTCTTGCCGCCCGGATCCCCGATGCGCGACGGCAGGGAGAAAGGCAGCCGCGCGAAGGCGCCGCTCGCGGCGTCGAGCGTGCCGGCGCCGCGGGCGAGGTTGCCGTCCCAGCCGACGTGCGCGGTGCGCTCGATGTGAGGCATCAGCCGCCCAGGACGACGGCGGCGCTGCCGTCGGGGTAGTAGGCCTCGGCCGGCGAGCCCGCCGGCCGGAAGACGCCGAGCACCTGCATCTCGCTCGGGCCGTGGTTCTCGAGGCAGTGGACGAGCTCGGCCGGTAGGTGCACGCACGAGCCGGCGCGCAGGGGCGCGCTTTCGCCGTCGACGTGAAAGGCGCCTTCGCCTGCGAGGACGTAGACGACCTCGTCGTAGCGGTGGAAGTGCTCCGGTGCGCGTCCCGGCGGGATGTGGCCGACGAACTGCGTCACCGACTCGCAGCCGTTCTCCGGCCGCGCGAGGAGCGTGAACTCGCGCCCGGCCGTCGCTGCGCCGCGCTCGCCGGCGGCGATGACCGCGTGGCCCGCGGTCGCAGGGAGCGGCTCTTCGACGAGCACCGAGAGAAGCCTCAAGGCCTGCGCCGAGTCGATCCGCCACGGTGTGCCCCGCGAGACGAAGACGCCGGTGCCCGGCTCGAGCGGCTGCGCGTCGCCGCCGACGGTCGCGACGGCACTGCCTTCGAGCACGTAGAGCACCTCGTCGCGCCCGTCGTCGCGCCGCTCCTCGCCGCCTCCCTCGAAGCGCAAGAGGCGCTGCTCGAACTCCGGGCACGTGATGAGCGGCAGAACCGGGTCGTCGGTCTCCTCGGCCTGGATCCAGTACTGCATCCGGCGAGCGTATACGGCGGCTCCCCTTCCTCTGCCGCGTGCTGCAGAGTAAAGTCGCGAGCCAGGCCTATCGCAGCGGCGCAAACCTCGGCCCGAGGCGTGCGTCTTAGATCCTGAGAACGTCCCACAAGGAGGGCATGAATGTTGAAGAAGCTTGGAGCAGTTGCGGTCGTTGCCGCAGCAATCTCAGTCGCCGTCTCGACCACCGCCTGGGGCTCGGCCAAGGGTCCCGACAGGGTGAGTGCAGCAGCGGCCGCGAAAGTCACGTGCGGCAAGGTCCGCACGATTGGTGTCGCGGCCCCGCTCACCGGCCCGGCCGCGTCGATCGGCGTGGAACAGCTTCACTGGGCGAAGTATTGGGCCGCGCGCTGGAACCGGAAGCACAAGAGCGCGCGGATCAAGATCGTCTCGGGCGACACCCAGCTCGGCGTCGACACGGCGTTCGCGGTCAAGGTGGCACACTCGTTCGCGTCGAACTCGAAGGTGCTTGCCGTAGTCGGCCCCGCCGGCAGCCAGGAGGTCGTCGCCTCGACATCTGCCTATAAGGGCGGCAGTCTCGGCTTCATCTCTGGCTCGGCGACGCGGATCTCGCTCACCGACGGCCATACGGACGGGAACCGGATCGGGTACTTCTACCGCACCGTCCCGAACGACGGTGTTCAGGCTCCCAGGGTCGCCAACTACATGATCAAGACGCTGAAGTGGAAGCGCGTCTACATCATCGACGACCAGGAGACGTACTCCCAGGGCCTGGCCGACGGCGTGCAGGCGATCCTCAAAAAGAACGGCGTGACCGTCACCCGGGACTCGATCAGCCAGCAGGCTTCGGACTTCTCGTCCGTGATCGCGAAGATCCCGGCCAACACCCAGGGTGTCTACATCCCGTGGCAGCTCGCTCCGCAGGCCCAGGCGTTCGGCCAGCAGCTGAAGGCGGCCGGCAAGAGCCACGTCACCCTGTTCGGCTCGGACGGCCTCTTCTCTCCGGACTGGAAGATCGCGGGCTCGTACGACTCGTTCTTCCCGGTCAGTCCTTCGAACGCGACAGTCCTGGCCTACGTCAAGGCGCACAACGGCAACGGCGAGTACTTCGGATCTCCGTCGTACGTCGCGGCGCAGGTCGACACGCTCGCGATCACGAAGGCGTGCACGCTCGGGCACGGCAAGACGACGCGTGCCGCAGTCCGCAAGCAGATCGCGAAGATGAAGCTCAAGAGCTCGATCCTGGGCTTCCCGGTCTCGTTCTCGAGGGGCGGCGATCTCCACTCGCCGGCCACCTTTGGGATCTACCAGATCCAGAAAGACGGCACGTTCAAGCCGGTCGGTTAGCACGAACAATCGGTAACTCGCGGAGCGGCGTGCGGCCCATCACGGTGGGCCGCATGCCGCTTCCGTAAGAAGCAGGGACGACGTGATCGCGACTCGCCAGCAGCGGCTCGGAAACTTCGCCGGCCTCGGTCTCGTGCTGGTGGCCTGGGTTCTCTACGCGGTCTACGCCTCGCCGACGCAGGGCTGGACGTTCTTCCTCCAGCTCACGGTCAACGGAATCATCTTGGGCAGCATCTACGCGCTGATCGCGCTCGGCTACTCGATGGTCTACGGCATCCTGAAGCTGCTCAACTTCGCGCACGGCGACGTCTACATGATCGGCTCGTTCATCGGCTTCGGCGTCCTGTCGGTGCTCGGGGGGGCACTCAGCCCTGCGATTCCGGTCGTGCTGCTCGTGCTGTGCATGTTCGCCGTGGCGATGATCGGCTCCGGCGTGCTCGGCCTCGTGATCGAGCGCTTCGCCTACCGGCCGCTGCGCAACGCTCCGCGGATCGCGCCGCTGATCTCCGCCCTCGGCGTGGCCTTTTTCCTCGAGAACTCGGCGCTGCTCCTGTTCGGGGCCCAGTACCGGAACTACGACGGCTACGACCTGATCAGCTTCAACGGCATCCACATCGGTGGCCCCACGGGTGTCTTCGTGTCGTATCTCGGGGTGATCGTCATCTCGAGCTCGGTGGCGTTGATGGTCGCCCTCGTGGCGCTCGTCCGCTGGACGCGGTTCGGAAAGGCGATGCGGGCCGTCTCGTTCGATCGCGAAGCGGCCGCGATGATGGGTATCGACCCCGACCGGGTCATCGCGACGACCTTCTTCGTCGGGTCAGCCCTCGCCGGCGCGGCAGGGGTGATGTTCGGGCTGGTCTACAGCCAGATCTACCACCTCATCGGCTTCATCGCGGGGCTGAAGGGCTTCACCGCCGCCGTCGTCGGCGGCATCGGCAGCATTCCCGGCGCAATGCTCGGTGGACTCCTGGTCGGAATGACCGAGTCGTGGGCGAAGGGCTACCTCAACGGAAACGTCGCGGACCTCGTTGTCTTCGGAATCCTGATCGGGTTCATGCTCATCCGGCCGACCGGTCTGCTCGGCACCCCGGCACTCCAGAAGGTCTAGCCGGCGTGGCCGAGGCAACCCCTCCCCCCAGCGCCCCGTCCGCGACGCAGATCGGAGTCGACAGCTGGGTCACAGAGTCGGACGAGCGGCGGCTGCACCGTGCCGGCGCGTGGGGTGCCGTCCTCCGCGGCTGGGAGCGATTGCCGCCTCCCGGCAAGCTGGCGCTCGTCACGCCGGCGATCGCCGTGCCGTTCATCCCGATCGTCAGCAGCGGGAACCTCTTCAACTACGGCATCTTCATCCTGCTATACGCACTGCTCGGGCTCGGGCTCAACGTCGTCGTCGGGTTCGCCGGGCTCCTCGACCTCGGCTACGTCGCGTTCTTCGGCTTCGGCGCGTACACGTTCGCCTTCCTCTCGGGGACCCATCACGAGAAGGGCCACGTCTTCACGCACCACTGGCCGGCGGAGCTCTCGATCCCGGTGGCGATCGTGCTCTGCGGTGTGCTCGGCCTGTTCCTCGGCTCGACGTCGAGACGGCTGCTGGGCGACTACCTGGCGATCGTCACGCTGTTCTTCGGCGAGGCCTTCGTCGTCTTCACCAACTCGGCGGACCCGTACGGCGTCACGAACGGCTCCAACGGGCTCGCCAACATCGACCCGCTGAAGTTCTACGCGTTCGGCCAGCATCTGACCATCGCCTCGGTTCGCGGCTACTACTGGTTCCTGCTCGGGTGCGTGATCGTCGTACTCGTCGTGCTCCACTTCATGAGCGAATCCCGCACCGGGCGCGCGTGGAAGGCATCGAGGGAGGATCCGCTGGCGGCGGAGCTGATGGGCATTCCTGTCAACCGCCTCAAGATCACGGCCTTCATCTTCGGCGCCGGGATCGCCGGGCTCGCAGGCACCGTCTTTGCTGCTGCGCAGACCGGTGCGTTCCCTCAGAACTTCAGCACGCAGGTGCTGATCCTGATCTACGCGGTCGTGATCCTCGGCGGCGTGGGCAGCCTGACCGGGATGCTCGTCGGCGCGGCCGTGATCATCGCGTCGAACCAGGTGCTCGACTCGACCTCGCCGCCGAACCTCCAGCGTGTCCTGTTCTACGCCGCATTGATCATCGGGTTCGCTCTCATGTTCCGGTCGTCGTGGCGGAAGCTGGCGGTCGTGGCCGCGTCTACCGTCGCGCTGGGGTTTGCGGCCCACGCGATCGCCAGCGCCGCGTGGCCGCGTGGCGTTCACGGCTCCGTCACCTCTGGTGGATTCCTGACGGGTGCGATCAAGCACTGGGTGCTGCTGCCGACCAACCCGGGCCGGATCGCGGACTACGTCTACGTGCTCGTGATCGTCCTCGCGGTCTCGCTCACACAACTCAAGGGTTGGTGGCGAGTCGCGCTCGCGCCGTTCGTGTTCGTGTTCACGGCCTTTCTCTGGGAGAACCTCCTGATCCAGCAGCCCGCGGTGACGCGGTACGTGCTCTTCGGCGCGCTGCTGATCGTGCTGATGGCGATCAGGCCCCAGGGCCTGTTCGGGACGGCGAGGGTGGAGATCGCCTGATGGCTCTGCTCGAGCTGAAAGGCGTCTCGAAGGCGTTCGGCGGCCTGCAGGTGATCTCGAGCCTCGACTTCCACGTCGCCGAGCACGAGATCGTGAGCGTGATCGGGCCGAACGGGGCCGGGAAGACGACACTCTTCAACCTCGTCACCGGCATCTACTCGCCCGACGAGGGCGAGATCGCGTTCGACGGCCAGAGTCTGATCGGGCTTCCGCCGCACAAGATCACGCGCCTCGGCGTCGCGCGGACATTCCAGACGCTTCGCCTCTTCCTGAACATGACGGTGAAGGAGAACGTCATGGCCGCCGCCCACGGGCACACGCGTGCCGGTGTGCTCCGGTCGGTGCTGCGGACCCCGGGGATGCGGCGCGAGGAGCGCGAGATCAGCAAGCTCGCCGAGCAACGCCTCTCGTTCTTCGGCCAACGGCTGATGGGCTACCGCTGGAACCAGCCTGCGTACAGCCTGTCCTACGCCAACCGGCGCCGGCTCGAGATCGCACGTGCGATGGCGACGAACGCCCGGCTCCTCCTCCTCGACGAGCCTGCGGCCGGGATGAACCCGGCGGAGACGCACGAGATCACGGAGCTGATCGCGAAGCTGCGGGACGAAGGCGGCTACACGATTCTCGTCATCGAGCACGACATGCACGTCGTCGAGGGCATCTCGGACCGGGTCGTCGCGCTCGACCACGGGGTCAAGATCGCGGAGGGGACCTTCGAGGCTGTGGCGACCGACCCGCGCGTGGTGGAGGCGTACCTCGGCACGAAGGCGGTGGTGACGAAGTGAGCGAGCCGAGCAGCAGCGGCAACGGGGCGGCGTCCGAGCCTCTTCTGCAGCTCGAATCCGTCGACACGTTCTACGGACCGATCCACATCCTCCAAGGCGTCAATCTCCAGGTGCGGTCAGGCGAGCTGGTGTGCCTGCTCGGCGGCAACGCCTCCGGCAAGTCGACGACACTGAAGACCGTGCTCGGGATCGTGCGGCCACGGAACGGCACGGTGCGCTTCGAGGGCGAGGACGTGACTTCCCGCTCGACGAGCTACCGGATCGGCAAGGGGATCGCGATCGTGCCCGAGAACCGGCGGCTCTTCGGCCCGATGACGGTGCTCGAGAACCTGCAGATGGGCGCCTACCTCCAGGGCGGAGGCACGAAGGAGGCGTTCGATCGGGTCTACTCCCTCTTCCCGCTCCTCCACGAGCGGCGCTCGCAGCTCGCAGGCACGCTGTCCGGCGGCGAGCAGCAGATGGTGGCCATGGGACGAGCGCTGATGGGGAAGCCGAAGCTGCTCCTGATGGACGAGCCCTCGATGGGGCTCGCGCCGATCCTCGTCGAACGGAGCTTCGAGATCATCCAGCAGGTCCACGAGTCGGGCGTCGCCATGCTCGTCGTCGAGCAGAACGCGAACGTCTCGCTCTCGATCGCCGACCGCGGGTACGTCCTCTCGACGGGCCGGTTGGTGCTGGAGGGCCCGGCGGCCGAGCTGCGCGAGCACGAGGACCTGCGCAAGGCGTATCTCGGCCGCTGAGCGGCCAAGATAGGGAGAAGGAACTGCGCACGCCCGAGATTGCGATCTCGGGCGCGCTGCGTGCTGTTTTGGTTTTCGATGCTCTTGGTCGGTTGGCTGCCTGGTGCGCTCGCGCGCGGCGGAGGCCGTCGCGAGCGCAGTTCGGCCTGCGGCTAAGCCCCCGCTGCGCGGATGTCTTAGCCTCCGGCCTTTCGCCTGGTTGTGGCTCGTACGTTTCGAACCCCCATGCGGCACTGGCGGCAGCGTAACGCTGCGTTACGACTCCGCCGGAGTAGCGAGCGGACGCGCCGCAGGCCCGTCCCCTCGCGACGGAAGTGCGGCTCGAACGTTGCGTGGCCGCTTTGTGCTCTCAGCACGAGGGCTGGGGGACCGCGCTCTCCCGGCCCGAGTTCCTTGACCCAGCGAGCGGGTGCGCAGCACCCGCTCGCTACCGAAGGCCGACCGTCAACACCAGGAGGTGGTGCTTCGTGACGGTGCCTCCGGGCCGCGCGGCGATGCGCGCGTGGATGCGCTGGAAGAGCTCTTCGCGCTGCTCCTCGGGTAGCGCGAGGTTGTCGGAGAACGTCCCGAGGACGGCGACGTACTCGTCCGCGGTATAGAGGAGCGCCTCGAGGCGCCGCCGCTCCTCGACCCGCTCGAAGACACCCGAGGCCCGGAACTCCTCCGTCCAACTCTCGGCCTGCGCCGGCGGCGGCGGAGGCCGGTTGTCGGGGTGAGGGACGACTGCGTCGTAGTCCTCCTGCACCTCCGCGAAGAACGCGTCGCCGTCCGGCGGGAGGACGTGAGGGCCGTGGATGACCGCGAGCGCCCCACCGGGCCGGAGTAGCCGCGCCGGTTTCGCGTAGCGCAGCTCGGGAGCGATCCAGTGGAAGGCCGCGAAGGCGACGACGGCGTCGAAGTCGGCCCGACGCGGTTCCCATGTCTCGAAGTCGCCGACCTCGATCTCGGCCTCCGGAACGTTGCGCCGGGCGACGTCCGCGAGCTCCGGCGACAGCTCTACGCCGGTGACCGCGTAGCCGCGCTCCGCGAGCTCCAGCGTGGCCTTGCCCGTCCCGGGCCCGATCTCGAGCACGCGCGAGCCCGGCTCCAGCTGCGCCAGCTCCTCGAGGTCGTCGAAGACGGCGGTGGGATACTCAGGCCGCGCGCGGTCGTACAGCTCGGCCACCGAGCCGAAGGTCTCCCGCAGCCGCTCGCGATCTCGATGCTCCCGCACGGGCTAGATTGAACCGGCATGGACGAACCGCTGCTGCAGGCGAGGCGCTGGCGTGAGGGGGGACGGCGGGTCGCTCTCGCGACCGTGGTCGCCACGCGCCGCTCGGCGCCGCGGCCGGTCGGCTCGAAGCTCGCCGTGAGCGAGCAGGGCGAGCTTGCCGGCTCCGTTTCCGGCGGCTGCGTCGAGAGCGACGTCGTCCTCGCCGCGCAAGAGGTGCTCGCCGGATCCGGCCCGCGCCTCGTCACCTACGGGATCACCGACGATATGGCCCTCGGGATCGGCCTC
>VAXA01000168.1 GCA_005883365.1 Actinomycetota bacterium | reverse complement strand
CGCCTGCACGGCAGCGTGCGCCTCGGGCGTGATGACGCCGACGACCGGCACGGTCAGCTCTTCCTGCAGCCGCGGGAGCGCGGCGGAGGTCGCGGCGTTGCACGCGACGATGATGAGCTTCACGTCCTGCTGCTCGAGATAGGCGCCGATCTCGCGCGCGAAGCGGCGGATCTCCTCGAGCGGCCGCGGCCCGTAGGGCAGGCGTGCGTGGTCGCCGAGATAGACGAAGTCCTCGTTCGGCATGGTCACCAGGCACTCGTGGAGGACGGTCAGGCCTCCGACTCCCGAGTCGAAGACGCCGACGGCACGCGGATCCATGGCGCGCATCGTAGATGGGCGGTAGCGTGAGCCTCGTGGGTCGGATCCGGGTCGTCGTCGCCGTCACCGCCGTGGTGCTCGGGTGTGTCGTGGCCGCCTCGTCCGTCTCCGCCGGCACGCGCGCAGCGCAGGCGACGCAGGAGCTGACGATCACGGTCTCGGACGGCACGAAGCTGGCCTGCGGGCTCGTCCTCCCAGGCGGCAGCCCGCCGGCGGGAGGCTGGCCCGGCGTGCTCCTCTTCCACGGGCTCGGCCAGGATCACCAGTACATGGAGACGATCGCGAACGCCGCCCTCGCGCCCGTGGGCTTCGCCTCGCTCATGTGCGACGCGCGTGGCACGGGCGCCTCGGGCGGCACATTCGGGCTCGACGGCCCGAACGAGGTGCAGGACGCGCGGGACCTTTTCAACTCGTTCTCCGCGCGCAGCGACGTGTCGGATACGCAGATCGGCGCCTTCGGCCTCTCGCTCGGCGGCGGCGTAGTCTGGAACGCCGCGGTCGCCGGGGTTCCGTTCAAGGCGATCGTGCCGGCGATCACGTGGACGGATCTCGGGGCGGCGCTCAACCCGAACGGCGTGCCGAAAGGCGGTGAGATCGCCCAGCTCGCGCAGGTCACCCCCCCGTCTCGCTGGGACCCCTCGCTCAACCAGGCACGGATCGATCTCGCCGGCGGCGTCGTAACCCCGGCGGTCAAAAGCATCGAGGCGGCGCGCTCCTGGCGCTCGAAGCTCCACTCCCTCGCCGTGCCGACGCTTCTCCTGCAAGGGCGCCACGACTTCCTCTTCGACATCGACCAGGCGCTCGCGGCGTACAAGCTGCTCGCGGGGCCGAAGCGGCTCTACATCGGCGACCTCGGCCACCCGCCGGCGTCGAACCCGGCGGCGGAGCTGCCGACCTACCTCGGCGAGGCCGTCACCTGGTTCGGGCACTACCTCGCGGGAGTCGGAAGCGTGCGCGGCGGTGTGGAGCTCGCGCACGATCCGTGGGACGGGTCGACGACGCCCTACAGCGCACTGCCGGGGACCCGGCACATCAGCGTCAACCTGCCGGGGTCGAAGCGCATCGCCGCCAACGGATCGGTGGGCCGCTTCGTACGGCCGACGGGTGGCCCGCTCGAGACGTTCGGCAACAGCTCCCTCAGCGTCCGCTACTCGCGCAACTCCGCGTTGACGGAGATCAGGGCGATGGTCTCGGTCAAGGGCAGCACGGTGGTCACCGTCGGAGCCGCGAAGATCCGCGGGGGCTCGGGTGTGGTGAGGATCCCGCTGGTCGACGAGGCCGTGCTGCTGCCGCGCGGCCACCGGCTCGCGGTCACGGTCGGCGGGATCTCGGCCGACGGTGTCTATCTCGCGCTCGGAGTCGGCCCGGGCTCACCTCCAGCGGTCACGATCGGCCGCATCACGCTCAACCTCTCGCTGCTGAAGAAGACCGTCTCGCGTTAGCGTCCGCCGGGTGGCGGCGACGATCCGGATCGGCACGTGCTCATGGGCCGACGAGGCGCTCTCCAAGTGGTTCTATCCGCCGAAGCTGCCGGCGAAGGAACGTCTCGCCTGGTACGCCGAGCACTTCGACACGGTCGAAGTCGACTCGACCTTCTACCGGCTGCCGAGCGATTCGATGGTGCAGGGTTGGGCCGAGCGAACCCCGGACGGCTTCACAATGCACGTCAAGGCCTTCGGCCTGATGACGCGCCATCCCGTGAAGGCGGAGGTACTGCCGGAAGACCTCCGTGACGAGGTGCCACGCGACGAGCGCGGTCGTGTGGACCGCCCGCCGCGCGAGCTCCGCGCCGAGGTCTTTCGCCGCTTCCTCGCCGCGCTCGAACCGCTCCGCGCCGCCGGCAAGCTGGGCGGCATCCTCTTCCAGCTGCCGCCGTACGTCGTGCACAAGGATGCGTCGCTCGACTATCTCGAATGGGCCAGGGAGCACCTCGGCTCGGACGAGATGCTCGTCGAGTTCCGCCACCGCTCGTGGCTCGACGACGAGCACCGTGCGGAGAGCCTCGCGTTCCTCGAGCGGATCGGGGCCGGCTATGTCGTCGTCGATGCGCCGCGTTCGGAGACCGCACGGAACCTCGTCCCGACCGTCGTGGCGACGACCTCCTCCACGGCGTACGTCCGCTTCCACGGCCGCAACCTCACGACCTGGAACAAGCGCGGCGGCTCGGCGGCCGAGCGCTTCGACTACCTCTACTCCGACGAGGAGCTCGGTGAGTGGATCGAACCGCTGCGGGAGCTCGCCGGCCAGGCCGAGCAGGCCTACGCCTTCTTCAACAACAACGCCTCGTCGGAGGATCCCGAGAACCCGCTCGGACGCGTCGCGCAGGCGGCGACGAACGCGCGGCAGCTGCGGGGGCTCCTCGACGTGAACCGGATCGCTGCGAGCGGAGGGACGTCGTGAACGTGCTTTCGCTTGTCCACGGAGAGGACACGCGCACGGAGCTGTTCGCTCCCCTCGTAGCCGAGGCCGGCCACCAGCTCGAGGAATGGAGCTTCGGGTGGGGAACTCCGCCGCCGCGGCCGCTCGACACATACGACGCGGTCTTCGTTTTCGGCGGCTCCATGCACCCCGACCAGGACGACCGGTTTCCGTGGCTGCGTGACGAGACCGCCTGGCTGCGCACCCTGCTCCGAGGGCCGGCGCCCACGCTCGGCATCTGCCTCGGGTCCGAGCTACTCGCGCGGGCCGCGGACGCCTGGGTCGGACACCTCCCCAAGCCCGAGATCGGCTGGGGCGCGGTCGAGCTGACGGAGGCCGGCGCCACGGACCCCGTCCTCTCGGCGCTGCCGCCGAGGTTCGAGGGGCTCCTGTGGCACCACTACGCGCACGAGCTCCCGGACGGGGCGGTCGCGCTGGCGCACAGCGCGGCGTCGCTGCAGGCGTTCCGTCTCGGCAGGACGTGCTGGGGCGTCCAGTTCCATCCGGAGGTGACAGAGCCGCAGCTCGAGCGCTGGATCGCCGACGAAAGCGATCCGCCTCCGGATCCCGAGCGGCTGCTGGTCGAGACGCGCGAACGGATCGGTGGCTGGAACGAGCTCGGGCGCCGCCTCTGCCGCTCGTTCCTCGCCGCCGCCGAGCGGCTGCGTGCCTCCTGACGCGCTTGCTCTCGCCCTTGCTGCAGCCGTCCTCCACGCGGGCTGGAACGTCGTCCTGCGCGGATCGGAGGACGTGGAAGCCCGCACCGCGGTCGTTCTCGGGCTCGCGCTGCTGCTCTTCGCGCCGGTTGCGGTGGCGACCTGGTCCGTGTCGTGGGCCGTCGCGCCCTACGTCGCCGCCTCGGCCGCCTTCGAGGGTCTCTACTTCGCGCTGCTCGTCGCCGCCTACCGCCGGCGCGAGCTGTCGGTCGTCTACCCGGTTGCGCGCGGCTCGGCGCCGTTGTTCGTACTGCTCGGGACGGCTGTCGTGCTCGCCCGGCACGTGTCCGCAGGAGCGGCTGCGGGCGTCTGCCTCGTCGCCGTCGGAGTCGTACTCGTGCGCGGTGTCCGGCGCGGAGCGGAGGGAGTACTGATTGCGTTCGCGATCGGCTGCGCGATCGCCGGCTACACGCTCATCGACAAAGACGGGCTCAGGCACGCGGC
>VAXA01000167.1 GCA_005883365.1 Actinomycetota bacterium | reverse complement strand
CTATGAGGCTGCCAACAACTCGGGCGGGACCTCGGCCAGCGTTTTCTCGGGCTTCCTGCCCACGGTCGCCGGCAAGACGGGGACGGCCGAGGCGCCACCGCTCGGGGTCCACTCGTGGTACGGATCGTGGGCGCCCTACAACCACCCGAAGCTCGTCGTCGTCGCGATGATCGAGCACGGCGGTTACGGCGCCCAGGCAGCCGCGCCGACCGCGAAGCGGATCTACCAGGCCTACTTCCACCCGAAGAGCTCGTAGCTCACGCCCAGAACGCGGGATTGATCGGCGCGCCCGCGCGGACGACAATGCAGTCATGACGACGTCGCCCTCGCTCGGGCAACCGGAGATCCAGGCGGAGCTGATCGCCGAGGCGCTCAGCTCGGCGAGCGTCGGCTTCTTTGTCTGGGACGAGGACCGGCGCTACGTCGCGGCCAACGCCGCGGCGTGCGAGATCCTCGGGACGACGCTCGATCAGCTGCTCGGCCAGCGCGTCGGCGAGCACACCGTCGAGGGGCTCGACGCCCTCGATGACGCGGTCGCGGCGGGCTTCGCCACGGGCAAGGCAGTCGTGCAGCGGTTCGACGGCCGCGGGCCGATCGAGGTCTTCTATGCGACGTTCACGACGAAGACCGCCGGAATGCCGTTCATGGCGACGGTGATCGCCCCGCTCTCGCAGGGCTAGGCGACGGCGCGCCGTTCGGCGCGTTCGCGCTTCAAGTGCTCGGTGACTCGAACCCACGACCTTCCACATGGCAAGGAGTCTGCGCGAGGCGTAGACGCGCGGCGTGAACCGGCGGAGGCCGGTTAAGGTTTTATGCCGTGTCTCCTGCCGAGCGACGGGCGCTGAACGAGAACGTCTTTCGGGAGATGAACGAGCGGCTCGAGCAGCTCGGCGAGGAGTTCGGCGACGAGATCGTCGAGTTTCTGTGCGAGTGTGCCGATCCCGCCTGCGCGGCCCCGCTCTCGATCCCGGTCTCGCTCTACGAGGCTGTCCGCAGCCACCCGCGCTGGTTCCTCGTCGTTCCCGGGCACCAGCGCGAGGTCGAACGGGTGGTCCAAGAGCACCCTGGCTGCTTGGTGATCGAAAAGCTCGGCGAGGCGGGCGAGGTCGCAGAAGACACCGATCCTCGACCCTAACCCCCGAGCCGCACCGCCAAGCCGGGCGGAAGCGTTCCACCGTCAGGAAATGAGAGCTGACGGACCGATCGAACGCCTGACCTCGGCGGACGCTGCGACCGAGGCCGCGCTGAAGACCTGCTCGCTCGCCTGCAAGGGAGTCGTGGCCTACTACCTCAGCGACGAGGACGCGGGACAGACCGAGTTCGGTCGCTCCCTGCTCCGAGCGGCCTCCGCGATCGACGCCGCCGCTGCCCTCGACGATGACCCAGACAAACGCCGCGCCACATTCGCGATCGCCGCCCCCATCTGCCACGCTGCGGCAGCCCGGTGCCGTCGCGCAGGACTCGATGCGCCACTGCTCAAAGCGGCAGCAGCCTGTGAGCGTGCGGCCGCGATCTGCGAGGAGTGTCTCTGACGACGACCGGATGAACGGAGATGGATTCACCGTCCGCTCGTCGGGAACGCCCACGCCAGCACCCAACAGCCCACAACGGCCAAACCAGACGAAGCGTGGACCGATCCGACGCCTACCTCCACTGGAACAACGCGCAACTCTCCGCAGCCGAGATCCTGCGCCGCGCACACGGCCTGGTCGCGTTCGGATGGTGCCAAGGAACCGACGCAACAGACACAGCGGGTCAACCTGTCGAACCCTGGAGCGCACACGCCTGCCACTGGTCGCTGCTCGGCGCACTCGCAGCCGCGCTCGACGCACCGGAACACGCCCCGGACACCCCCGTGTTGATCGCCGAGCTACGGCTCGCGCTCGTCGCGATCAGCGACCTGATCCCCGACTGGTCACTGCGGCACTGGAACGACCACCCCGCGCGAACACAGGCCAGCGTCATTGACACGCTCGCACGCGCGCAAGACCGGCTTGCCGCATCAGCTCCCCCTGAGCCCTGAGGGCTGCTCCTTAGCGGGGGCCGTGATTGGCCGGCTCGCTGTGCACGGGTTCGAGGACGAAGACTTCGCAGGAGATGTCGGGGGCGATGTGGGTTTGGGAGAGAAAGGCGCGTACGGTGCGGTTGGTGGCTGCTTCGACGGCTTGAATGAAGCGGGTTTTCATCGCGCGTTGGAAGGCGAGTCGCGACGCGTGGACGGCTTGGAGTTCGCCTGCCTCTAGCAGTGTGCGTTCGGCGGGGGTGTAGATGTCCTCGAGGAAGCAGATGACGTGGTCTTCGCCGAGGATGGTGCGGACGATGTCGGGGCCCCGCCCGTAGTGCTCGCGGTGGAGCTTGGTCATTGCGTTGGAGATGGCGGTGGCGCGGGGACCGCGTTCGCCGAGCTCAGTTGCCATCGTGGCTGCTCGCCTTCTCTTGCTCCTCGGAGGTTGGGCACCCGGGAGGAATGAGGAGCGAAGAGGGGAGCTACCTGGCGGGCGTCGTGATTAGTTTTCGGCCTCGGGTGGTAGATTTCGGTCGCGGCGTTGGCATGGTCGTACCGTGTCGGGGCTGCTGGTCTGAGAGTGGGTGCGGGGCCGGTCCAGAGGGCCGGCGGACGAGCCCTTAGTCGTTGACTAACCGCGACACGGGGGTTTTGCCGTGCACACAGCAGACCGGCGGAGTAGAGAGGGCTCCTCACCGCGCGAATCGTCCGCGGCGGTCGGCGATGGCCAGCAGTCGCTCATCCGGGAGGTCAACGAGCGGATCGAAGAACTCAACGGCGAATGGGAGTCTGACGGCCGTTCCGAAGTTCTTTGCGAGTGTGCCCGGGCGGAATGCCTGGAGAAGATCGAGATCTCGGCTGCCGCCTACGAGCGCGTTCGCCGCTCGCCGATCCACTTCCTCGTCAAGCCCGACCACGTCGCCCAGGAAGGTGAGCGGGTCGTGGCGGATACAGACAGCTATGTCGTGGTCGAGAAGTTGGGGCCCGGCAGGTCCCAGGCGGATGGATCCGACGCCTGCGACGCAGGCCGGGACAGGCGAGTGGTGCGGTCATGACGGTTCATGGGAACGCCGCGCCAGCCAGCGCCGGCGGAAACGGTCAGCAGAGATCACAGCCGAAACTCGTTGTCTTCTACTCGGCCCGCAGCGGTAAGTCGCGGAGAGTTGACGGCTACCTCTCCCAGGTGTTACAGCGCCGACAAAACCACGAGACCTTCAGGCTCATCCGCGTCGACACCGAGAAGCGCCCCGACCTCGCAGCCCGATTCAAGATCAACGAACTTCCAACCCTGGTCGTAATCGACGGCAACCGCGTCCACGCCCGACTAAGCGAACCCCGCGGATGCAAAGAGATCACCGAACTCCTGCGCCCCTGGCTCGCCTAAGCTACGCGAGCTCCCTGAGATTTCACTCGGCTACTTCCAGACGACGGGAAGCCGCGCCACTTGGCCGGCGGAGCCGAGGTAGGGGCCGACCCCGAAGCCGTCCTGAATCGTGCGGAGGACGCTGTACGAGTAGGTCGTGTCGGCGTACTCGCCCGGTTGCACGAGTGGGCTGATGAGCGCGCATGCCGTGTGTCCGCCGGAGCCGAGGCCGTTCTTCGCGGCGAGTCCCCCCATGCGCTCGTCCTCGTCGTAGAGCACGACGATGACGCCGTCCTTGCCGAACGCCGGCGACGACTCGATGAGCGGAACCTCCTGCGCGAGGAAGTCGTCGAACTGCGTGTAGCGGTTGTTCACCGGCTTGCAGTTCGCCTCGCCATCGTCGCACCCGTTCGGGATGACGAAGTTGAAATCGGCGACGTTACCGCTCGCGAGGTCGGAGTTGAACGTCGCCATCCCGTCGTCCGGCGTCCCGGCCGGGACGTCGTTCGCGAGGCACTCGCCGTACGAGATGTCGGTGAAGTCGATCGGCGGGTTACCCGTCGTGTAGAAGCCGGTCAGCGGACATGGGTCGTTGCTCGCGCAGGTGCCGCCCGACCCGGTGTCGCACTTCGCGGCCCCGGACTCGAGCCACACGTTCCAGCTCATCCGCGCACCGTCGAGCTGGTGGAACAGGTTGTCGACGTCGTCACGGCACGCGTAGCCGCCGTCTTGCTGCTCGCATCGGGTGAACTGCCCACTCACGAGCGCGACATAGTTCGCCTGCGACCAGTGCGTCGCCGCGTAGTAACTGTCGAACCACGCCGACGACCGCCGAAGACGTGGCCCAAGCGTGGGACGCCCTCAGCGCCGCCGCCGGCCGCGGAAGCCTGCGCGAGCGCAGTGAACCCGACGACGGCGACCGCCGCTGCGAAGAGGAGCCGCATCCGCATAGGACCCCCCGATCGTGCCAGCGCGGACTGTCGATGGCAACCACCAACCGGAGACGGCGCGGTGACACTCCACTCCGCGCCAAGACGTTCACCGACCCGGACCGAGGTGATTGGGAGCGGATGATGGACTCGAACCCACGACCTTCTGCATGGCAACGCGACCCCGACTGTCAACCTGTGCCGTCGTATGCCTCCTCATGCAGGTCTGAAGCCGGATTGCACCGCGCTTGGATTGCAGGAGACGGCAGAAGACGGCACCGCGCGGAGGCGAAACGCTTGGAGGGCGGCCCCGGGACGGGTACGTGAGCGTACCCCTTTGTTTCAAGAGCGAAGCGGCTCGTTCTTTCTGGCTAGGCCGCCTCGACGTACAGCAGCGCAACCACGTCTGAACCATGTTCTTCGATCGGGATCACATCGAGGACGCGCAAGCGTTGGTTGTCTCCGACCGTGAGCTCCTCGCCGGGCTCGATCAAGAATCGGTAGGTCGCCTCACCGATCTCCTCTCCAAGAGCCGTGTGGAGCCTGTACCTGAACATTGCATCCTCCGTTCCGGGACGCGTCCCACCCCGCCCTCGCAGGACGCCGCCGGTTACCAGACCGTCAGCTCTTGCTGGTCGCGTTCCCGGCCATGTCCGATGAAAACCATCTCCGAGTTCTCGCGACCCTGGCGGCCTCCGGGCTTGAAGCTGTCCGTTGCGGGTCGTACGCTCGTGCGCGGGAGATTGAGGGTGCCTCCGCGTGCAGGCATGGAAAGAGGACTATCCGTGGCTCCAGGTGGCCTTCAAGAACTGGGGCGGCGATTGGAGGGCGGCGTCCGAGTCTTGGCGGGTGCGAATTGAGGACGAGTTGGACGCGGCGCTCGACTTCAAGGTGAGGGGAGACGGAACGGCGACCGTGTGGTGCGGCATGAGCGGTCACGACTTCCACCACTACCCGACGCCTAAGGAGCTGCCTGAGGTCTCGCCGACTGTTACCGCAGAGAAGTCAAGCGCGTCAGCGGCGGATATCCCACACACACACACGCCAGTGGAAGATTGAGCGAGCCGGCGTCCGCCCCATCTCTGGCGCCGCCGGCCCCTGATGCGACGGTCGCGGTCGCGACCCGTGCGGGACCGCTCGAGTTATCGCCGGCGGCCCGCGACGCCCTTCTTCATCAGATCAGACGTCGAGGAAGTGATGACCCTGTGGTTCGCGCGTTCGAGCAGGCGAGTGTCTCGGAGCCGGTCAGCCTCGATCGCCTCGGCAAGATGGTGGTCTTTGACGCGCTGTGGACACTCGCCGAGGGCGCGGGAAGCGACGACCTGATCGATCCGCAGCTTCGCCTTCTACGTGACAGATTCCGGGAGGAGATCGCCCAGGGGCCGACGGCGAAATGAGAGAATGGCCCGCTTCGAGCCCGTGCCGGACCGACAAAAACCCCGCCTGAGCGGGGCTTTCCTAGAGCGGATGATGGGACTCGAACCCACGACCTTCTGCATGGCAACGCGACCCAGGCTGCAGCCGTCTGCCGCCTCGTTCCGCCTCATGCCGCTCTGCAGCCGGATTGCGCAGCGCCCGGGATGCAGGCGGCGGCAGGAGACGGCGCCGCGCGGAAGCCAAACGCTTGCAAGGCGCCTTGCAGCCTATCGTCAGTCCGCTACCGCTTAACGCCATCGACGGAGGGCAACCCGCTCAATCCTCCCGCACGAGGTCGTCCAGTGACAGCTCGGCTCCCTGGGCAAGCGTCTCCGAGTATGTGTCGGGTCCGAGCGCTTCGACCGTGGCCGCCATGGCGCTGCGGCGACAAAAACCCGCTTTTGCGGGGCTTTTAGAGGAGCCGGCCGCGGTCATCCCTCGAACGGAGGATTGACGGCTCGGCGGACGCCGTTCTACTGTCGTCTCGAAAACGCGGTCGCTATCGGAGCGGCGATCGTCGCGGTCCTGTTGTCGACCGGAACGGCGTTCGGTGCGCCGGTTACGAAGACGCTCAACTTCCCGCTCAGCGGGAACTCGTCGACGAACATCTTCAACGAGTCGTTTTCGTGCTGTCACATCGTCGTCGGCGATCCGCTCGACATCGATACCGACATCCACGGCGGCATCGCGCTCGACATGGCGACGACCGCCAACGCCGGCACGCACAACGACCTGACCTTTACCGACACGAACCTCCGTCAGGGCAGCACGCTCGACCTGACGAACACCTTCACACGTGACTCGCAGTCGCTCGGCGTCGACTACACGCTCAGTGGCGAGCTGTCGGTCTTCGGTTTCGACCTCAACTACAGCCACACCGAGGGCGACACGGTCGCGAATTGCGGGCTCCCCCTGCTCACCGAGGGCTGCTCCGATACGAAGAGCATCACGCTCTTCTCGTTCACGCCGATCGACATCGGCGTCGCCTACCTACAGGTGAGCTTCAACGCGAACATCACGACGTCCGCGAGCATCAACGGGGACGGCGTCACGTCACACCGCACGCTGGCCGCCGGCGGAAGCGACGTCGTGTCGCCAGCCGATCTCACCTTTACCTCGACACCTGAGGCGAAGGACGAGAGCGCGCATCTCGCCTGCACGGTGGCCGCCGGCCAGCCGGTGAACTACGCGATGGGCACCGAGTCGAGCCACGTCAACGGCACCGTGTCAGAGGGCTTCGGCGTCGCCGTCCAAGGCGATGCGTACATCCGGGACGTCCCGCCGTTGCCCGACATCCACCTCTTCACCGTCGGGCCGTTCGACATCCCCAACGTGTTCACCCTGCCGCCGGTCACGTTCAACACGATCTCGCTCAGCGCACCGGCCCAGAACGTCGACCTAGGCAACCTGCTGCCGAACGAAACCGCTCCCACGGTCGGGATGGACACGATCCCGACGGACGGGACGGAAGGCAACCCGATCCAGCTTGGCGTCACGGGAACCGGGCCGGGGGGCAGTCTCAGCCCGTGCGGGACGGACGGCCTCACTTTCGATTGGACGTTTGACGACGGGGGCACCGCTAGCGGGCTGAGCGTGCAGCACACCTTCGCCGAAGAGGGCACCCACACAGGACACGTCGTCGTGACCGACCCGACCGGGCTCTCGACAACGCTGGACTTCACCGTGCCCGTCGCGGACGCGCCGCTGACGCTCAGCTGCGCGACGTCCCCGGTCTCGCCGCAGGCGTTCAACGGACAGGTCGCCAACCTCCACGACGGCAACCCCGCTGCGCCGCTCAGTGGAGACGGCTCGACGTCGAGCGGAACGGTGAGCGGCGGTGGAGGCGACTACAGCATCGCCGGGGCCCATACGTACGCGTCGACCGGCTACTACGACGTGAGCGTCCACGTCGACGACGAGGGTGGCAGTAGTGCCACGACCGATCCGGCATGCACTCTGCTCATCTTAGCGTTCGCTCCCGGCGGCGGCGCGTTCGTCGCAGGCGACCGCTCCGCAGGAAACGGCGATACGGTGACGTTCTGGGGAGCCCAGTGGGCGAAGCTGAATCTCCTCAGCGGCGGCGTCGCACCCGCGTCGTTCAAGGGTTACGCGAAGAGCCCCGCCACGCCGACCTGCGGGGTCACGTGGAACACCGACCCGGGCAACAGCGCACCGCCGCCGACGGGTCCGCTGCCGGCGTACATGGGCGTGATCGCGACCGACTCCGCCCAGAAGAACGGCATGCAGATCTCCGGGACCACGCCTCACATCGTCGTCGTCCAGACGAACCCCGGCTACGCGCCCGATCCGGGCCACGCCGGGACGGGCATCGTGGTCGCCCCAGTCTGCTGAGCCCTTCGATCCAAGGCGGGGAGCGCACACGCGCTCCCCGCCCTTACTCGAGGAGTCTTTACTTCGTGATGAGGCAACGTGAGTCCCAGATGAGTCCCAAGAGGGGAGTCGTGCCGGCCATCCTGGTTGTGATGCTGGCGGCGGCGGCGCCCGCCGCTGCTCGGGTCGAGCGGGCGTTTCCCCGGGAACGGGTCGGCGCGAGCCTGGTCGTGACCGCCGGTGGAGGCGTGGTCGCGGGGCACCCGTACCGCACGCGATCGGCGGTGATCGTCTGGAGCCGCAAGTGGAACACGCTGACGCTCTACCTGTTCCGACGGAGGAACCTGAACTGCCGGAGGTTGGTGCGGGCGGTCCAGGTGCCCGGCCACCTGATCCAGGTGCACGTCACGAACAAGCCGCGCATCCGCGTCGGCCGCCCGATGGCGCATCCCGAGGTCGCCTTTGTGACTGTCTATCGAGATCCGAGCAAGCCCGAGCACGTCGCCGGCCTGCAGCATGGCGCAAAGCTGATCTTTGACCGGGTCGACTCGTATCCCCGCGGCATCTGGCGGGGCCGGTTCTCGCTCCCGACGCGCATCTACGGCGACGGCATGATCTACGGGTACCGCGGAACGTTCGCGGCCC
>VAXA01000028.1 GCA_005883365.1 Actinomycetota bacterium | reverse complement strand
ATGCTGCGGCTCGAGGTGCCGCTGACCACGGTGCGATGAACGAGATCGAGTTCAACGAAACGCGTCCGGCCCAGGTCGACGAGCTGCCGCCCGAGCTGCCTGTGCTGCCGCTCAAAGACGCGGTCGTGTTCCCCGACTCGATGACGCCGCTCGCAATCGGGCAGGAGCGCTCGATCCGGCTCGTCGACGACGTGGTCGGCGGCGAGCGCGTGCTCGCCCTCGTCACGGTGCGCGACGCCGAGGTCGAGGCGCCCGGCTGGGACGACCTGTACGGGATCGGGACGGCGGCGGTCGTGCACAAGATGATCCGCGTCCCCGACGGGACGCTTCGGATCCTCGTCCAGGGCTTGCGGCGGATCCGGCTCGAGGAGCCCGTGACGGACGAGCCGTACCTCGTCGCGCGTTTCTCACCCGTGCCGGACGAAGAGGAGGAGAGCCGCGAGATCGAGGCGCTCCTGCGGAACGCGCAAGCCCTGTTCGGCCGCATCATCGGCCTCGCGCCGTACCTGCCCGAGGAGCTCCAGATCGCGTCCGCGAACGTCGACGACGCGAGCGGCCTCTGCAACCTCGTGGCCTCGACGCTCCGCCTCAAGACCGAGGAGAAGCAGCTGATCCTCGAGCTCGCCGACACCGAGGAGCGGCTCCGCGAGGTCTCCAAGATCCTCAATCGCGAGCTCGAGGTCTTCGAGCTCGGGACGAAGATCCAGTCGCAAGTGCAGTCCGAGCTCGAGAAGGGCCAGCGCGAGTTCTTCCTCCGCCAGCAGTTGAAGGCGATCCAGGAGGAGCTGGGCGAGGGCGATCCCGAACAGGCCGACGCGAACGAGCTGCGCGAGCAGCTCGATGCGCTCGAGCTCCCGGAAGAGGCGCAGAAGGCGGCCGACCGCGAGCTGGCGCGGCTCGAGCGGCTCCCCGCCGCTGCGGCCGAGTACGGCGTGATCCGCACGTACCTCGATTGGCTCGCGACGCTGCCGTGGGGGGTGACGACGCCCGACGACCTCGACCTCGACCGCGCCCGCCAGATCCTCGACGAGGACCACTACGACCTCGACAAGGTGAAGGAGCGGATCGTCGAGCATCTCGCCGTCTCGAAGCTCAAGCAGGACCCCGCCGGCCAGATCCTCTGTTTCGTGGGCCCGCCCGGCGTCGGCAAGACGTCGCTCGGGCAGTCGATCGCGCGGACGCTGGGACGAAAGTTCGCGCGCCTCTCGGTCGGCGGGGTCCGCGACGAGGCGGAGATCCGCGGTCATCGCCGCACGTACATCGGCGCGATGCCCGGCTCGATCATCCGCGCCATTCGCGATGCCGAGTCGATGAACCCGGTGCTGCTGATCGACGAGATCGAGAAGATGGGCGCCGACGTGCGCGGCGATCCGGCCAGCGCGATGTTGGAGGTGCTCGACCCGGCGCAGAACTGCAACTTCCGCGACCACTACCTCGATCTCCCGTTCGACCTCTCCAAGACGCTCTTCATCTGCACGGCCAACACGGTGGACACGATCCCGCCGGCTCTGGTCGACCGGATGGACGTGATCCAGCTCTCCGGCTACACCGAGGAGGAGAAGCTCGGCATTGCGCAGCGCTACCTCGTGCCCCGCCAGATCACCGAGCATGGGCTCCGGCGCGGCCAGATCACGATCGGCGAGCGCGTGCTGCGTCTGCTCGCGCGGGAGTACACGCGCGAGGCGGGCGTGCGGGGGCTCGAGCGGCGGATCGGCGACCTCTGCCGGAAGGCCGCGGTTCAGGTCGCGCGCGGTAGCGAGAAGCGAATCCGCGTCACCGAGCGGCTCGCGCGGGAGTGGCTCGGCCCGCGCCGCTTCTCGGCCGAGACGCGACGGCGCACCGCGGATCCCGGCGTCGCGACCGGTCTCGCCTACACGCCGGTCGGTGGCGACGTCCTCTACATCGAGGCGCAGGCCTACCCCGGCCGCGGCAAGCTGACGGTGACCGGCCAGCTCGGCGAGGTGATGCAGGAGTCGGCGCAGGCGGCGCTCTCCTGGGTTCGCTCCCACACGGAGGAGCTCGAGCTCGAGGAGCGGTGGTTCTCCCGCCACGACGTCCACCTGCACGTGCCCGCGGGCGCCGTGCCGAAGGACGGGCCGTCCGCCGGAATCGCGATGGCCACGGCGATCGCCTCCCTCGTCCGCGAGGCGCCCGTGGCGGACGACGTCGCGATGACGGGAGAGATCACGCTGACCGGCCAGGTGCTGCCGATCGGCGGCGTGCGCGACAAGGTGCTCGCGGCCCAGCGCGCGGGCCTCGGCCGCGTCATCCTGCCGCGCGAGAACGAGCACGACCTCGACGAGCTGCCGCCGGAGACGCGCGAGGCGCTCGGCTTCGTCCTCGTCGACTCGATCGGCGAGGTGTTCGACGCGGCGTTCGGCTCGAACGGCGCCCGCGCGAACGGTCGCGTCCGAGCGACGACTGCGAAAGGATAGAAAGCACTCATCCCATCCACGAGGAAAGGATCGGCCGCAGATGATCAACACAAAGGAGAAGGTCGCCGACGCAGCCTCGAGCGCCCGCCCCTACGTCGAGCGCGCGCTCCGCGACAAGGAGCTGCGCGACAACGTCCGCAACGCCTACACCTCCGCCCGTGCCGTCTACGAACAGCTCGCGTCCCGCCGCAAGGTCTCCGATGCCGCCTCGCGGCTCGCGGGAGACAAGGACCTCCAGGACGAGTTGCGGAACGCGGTCGACGAGCTGCGGAGCGCGGCCGGCCGCGTCCAGTCCGTGAGGAAGCAGTCGCCGGAGCCCGCCCGCGCGGCGTGGAACGGCCTGCTCCTACTGGCCGGGATCGCGCTCGGCATCCTCCTCAATCCGATTACAGGCCCGGCCGTTCGGCGGCTCCTCGCGCGCAAGCTGTTCGGCAGCGGGAACGGCTTCGTCTATCAGGGGAACGGCAGCAAGACGTAGGCGGTCGAGCTAACCGCTACGGCCGAGGTGCTCCCGCGCGAAGGCGCGGAAGCGGTCGCGCGCGGCGTCGTCCGGCGCGAGCGGCTCCTCGTCGGCGTACCGCGGATCGGAGGCGATCTCCTCCGCAACCGCCCGCACCTCGCGCTCGATCGCGGCGCGGTGGGCGGGGTCGCGAAGGAGCGCGTCGACCCAGCTCTCGGAGCCGTTCCAGCCGGGGATGTCGTGGTCGAAGAGGAGCTGGCCGAGCAGGATGCCCGTGCGGATGTAGGCGAACGTCTTGAAGGCCAGGATCCGGTGGGGCGTCTCACGTCCCGCCGCAAGGTCTCCGATGCCGCCTCGCGGCTCGCGGGAGACAAGGACCTCCAGGACGAGTTGCGGAACGCGGTCGACGAGCTGCGGAGTGCGGCCGGCCGCGTCCAGGCCGTGAAGAAACAGTCGCCGGAGCCCGCCCGCGCGGCGTGGAACGGCCTGCTCCTACTGGCCGGGATCGCGCTCGGCATCCTCCACAATCCGATTACAGGCCCGGCCGTTCGGCGGCTCCTCGCGCGCAAGCTGTTCGGCAGCGGGAACGGCTTCGTCTATCAGGGGAACGGCAGCAAGACGTAGGCGGTCGAGCTAACCGCTACGGCCGAGGTGCTCCCGCGCGAAGGCGCGGAAGCGGTCGCGCGCGGCGTCGTCCGGCGCGAGCGGCTCCTCGTCGGCGTACCGCGGATCGGAGGCGATCTCCTCCGCAACCGCCCGCACCTCGCGCTCGATCGCGGCGCGGTGGGCGGGGTCGCGAAGGAGCGCGTCGACCCAGCTCTCGGAGCCGTTCCAGCCGGGGATGTCGTGGTCGAAGAGGAGCTGGCCGAGCAGGATGCCCGTGCGGATGTAGGCGAACGTCTTGAAGGCCAGGATCCGGTGGGGCGTCTCAACCCGCGCCGCAAGGGCCGGGTCGTCCCGCACGACCCGGTCGACGATGCTGCCGATCGGCTCGTCGACCAGCGGGATCCAGAGCTCGTCGAGTTCCGCCACAGGCGGATTATGCCCGCGCGACGAAGTACCGTTGACCCGCGTGACCGGCGCTCCAGGCGATCTCCTCGCTCGGCTGGCTGCAGAGCCGGGCCAGGCGGGCCTCTTCCTCGACTTCGACGGCGTCCTCGCACCGATCGTCGACCGGCCGAAAGACGCGGCGCCGCCGCCGGAGACGCGCGCCGAGCTCGCGCGGCTCGTCGGGCGCTACGCGCTCGTCGCGGTCGTGAGCGGCCGCACGAGCGAGGACGTGCGGACGCGTCTCGGGGTGGACGGCTTGGTCTGCGTCGGCTCGCACGGGCTCGAGCTCGAGCCGCAGGCCGACCGCTGGCACCGCGTGCTCGCGGCGTTCGCGGCCGACGCGCCGTGGCCGCAGCGGGAGGTCGAGCTGAAGGGGCTCGCGATCGCCTTCCACTTCCGCGGCCGCGCCGACGAGCGGGAGGCGGTGCGCGAGCTCGACGCGATCGCGGAGACGGCGCGGGAGGGTGGGCTCGTCGCGCGCTACGGGCGCAAGATCCTCGAGGTGCTGCCCCCGGTCGGCTCGCACAAGGGAACGGCGGTGCGCCGTCTGCTCGAAGAACACGAGTTGCGGCGGGCGCTCGCGGCCGGTGACGACACGACCGACCTGGACTCCTTCGCGGCGTTGGACGGGCTCGACGTTGCGGTACGAGTGGCCGTCACGTCGCCGGAGGCGCCGGGAGCGCTCCTCGATGCCGCCGACCTCGTCGTGGCCGACACGGCCGCGTTCCTAGCCCTCCTGCGCCGGCTCTGACAGCCCTCGCAGACACGTCCCCACAGGCCACGTCCCGGTGCCAGGCACCAGAACATGTCCGCAGAGGACATCGCTCCGCCGTTCGCCCTGCAAACCAGGCAACGACATCTCCGTAGACGACATGTCCCCGTGCCTGGCACCAGACCGTGTCTGTTTCGGAGAGGTTCGCAGCGCCGCACTAGAGGAAGGAAAGGACATCATCAATCGCCGAGATGCGTGGGCCCGGCCAGTCGCGCACCTCGGGCCACGCGGGCTCCTCGCCCGGTCGGTGAATCAGAATTGCGCCCATACCCACCCGCTCGGCTCCCGCAAGCTCGTCGTTGGCACCATCGCCAACGAAGAGCGCCTCCGCCGGCTCGACGCCCAAGCCCTCGAGCGCAATCCGGTAGATCCGTTCGTCCGGCTTACGCAAGCCGCACACGCAAGAGAAGACCTCAACGTCGAAGTGGCCCGCGAACGGCGTCTCGGGCCAAACGTCGACCGTGTCCTCGCTGCAGACGGTGATCAGGCCGGTTCGGACCGCTCGGCGATGTAACTCATTCAGCGTCTCGATGACACCAGCGCGTGGCCGTCCGAGCACCTCGCGCGTGAATGCACGCCGCAGCTCGAGGAAGTCGTGCATCGCGTCCTCCTCGATCCCGAGCGACGCGAGGTACGGCGCCATGGGTCCTGTCTCGCGCATCGGTCGGCCCTCGCGCCAGACCCGATGGAAATCCTCCGGCGCTCGGCCGCACAGCCGAGCGACCTCCGCACTGAACTCGCGCGACCGCGTGTCGTCGTAGTCGATGAGCGTCTCGAAGAGGTCGAAGACGACCGCGCGCGTCACGCCTTGTGGATGCGCACGGCGGTGCCGTAGGCGCAGATCTCCGTCCAGTTGCCGGCCATCTCGGACGTGTCGAAGCGCATCGCGATGATCGCATTCGCACCCTTCGCCTCCGCCTCCTCGACCATCCGCTCCATCACCTGCTTACGGCTGTCCATGAGGGACTTCGTCATCCCCTTCAGCTCGCCGCCGAAGATCGACTTGAGCCCGGCGCCGATCTGCGAGCCGACGTTGCGCGAGCGCACCGTCAACCCCATCACCTCGCCGAACACCTCGTCGACGTCGTAGCCGGGAATGTCGTTCATCGTCGTCACGATCATCGTTCTGCCTCCCTGTTGAGTACCTCCCACGCCCGCCGCACGTCGTCCTCCGTCGTACGCGCGTTGCCGATCGCGAGCCGCAGGACGTAGCGCTCGTCGAGCTTCGTGTGGGTGATGAAGATCTCACCGGACGCGTTCACTCGCTCCACCAGCCGCTCGTTCTCCTCGTCCGAGCCGTTCCGGCGGAAGACGACGAGCGAGAAGCGCTGCGGCGCGGCGAGCTCCCAGCCGGCCCTCTCCTCCACCCATCCGGCGAAGAGCCCGGCAAGACGGATGTGCTCGCGGACGATCGCACGCAGCCCTTCGGCGCCGTAACAGCGCAACACCGCCCAGAGCTTCAGCGACCGGAAACGACGGCCGAGCGCCGGGCCGTACTCGGAGAGCGAGTACGCGTCGTCGGCTGTCCGCAGGTACTCACGGACGAGCGTGAACGCCTCGCGCCACTCCTCCGGACGGGCAGTCCAGACGAGCGAGCAGTCGGAGGGGACGAGAAGCCATTTGTGCGGGTTCACAACGAGCGAATCGGCGAACTCGACGCCGTCCGCCGACCAGCGCTCCTCCTCGCAGATCCACGAGGAGCCCGCGTACGCAGCGTCGACATGAAGCCAGGCGCCGGCCGCGCGCGCCCGCTCGGCGAGCTCGCGCACCGGGTCGACGGAGGCGAAGGAGGTCGTGCCGACCGTGGCGACGACCGCGGCGACGTCGTCGAGGTCGTAGCCGTCGACATGCATTCGCAGCTCCTCGTCGACCGGCACCTTGCGCAGCTCCATCCCGAGCATCCGCGCGTCCTTCTCGATCGAGCCGTGCGCGTGCTCGGAGCAGACGACGACGTTGCGGCCCGTCACGCGCCGCGCCGCGACGAAGGCAGCGAGCGTCGAGGTGGAGGCGGTGTCCTCGATGTGGCCGTGCCAGCCCTCCGGGAGGCCGAGCAGCTGCCGCACCCAGTCGGCGACACGTAGCTCGAGCTCCGTCGACGCCGGGGAGGCGCGCCAGACGAGCGCCACCTGGTTCAGCGTCGCCGCGAGCAGCTCCGCGAGGATCGCCGGCTCGGAGGACGTCACGGCGAAATACGAGAAGAAGCGCGGGCTCTGCCAGTTCGTCAACGCCGGCAGCAACAGCTCGTCCAGGTCGCGGAGGAGGTCCGCAAAGGGCTCCGGCTGCTCAGGCGCGGACGCCGGCAGCTGCGATGAGAGCTCGCCGGGCCGAACCTGCGCGAGCACCGGGAGCTCGCCGACCCGTTCCAGGTAGCGCGCCGCCCACTCGAGCGCGGCGGCCCCGTCCTCGCGAAAATCCATCAGCGCTTCTTCCGCAGCTTCTCGAGCTGCTTCCACGTGCGCGTGTTGACGACATCGGCCTTCGTCAGCCAGCCCCGCCGGGCCTGCGCCACCGCCAGCTCGACGTAGGCCTGCGAGCGAACCTCGTGCCCGTCGGAGGAGACGACGAGCCGCAGCCCCGCCTCCTTCGCGGCGCGCGCGTGCACGTCACGCAGGTCGAGCCGGTCCGGCTGGCCGTTGATCTCGAGGAACGTGCCGGTCTCGAGCGCGGCCTCGATCACCCGCTCGACGTCGACGTCGCGCGGCGGCGGGTTCTGCATCGCCTCGAGCACCCGCTCGGTCGGGCGCGAGTCGGGCGCCTGGTGCACCGAGGCGACGACCCAGTCGAGCAGCGCGAGATCCTCGTCCGCCACGTCGACCTCGCCGCTCGCGCGGATGTTCGCCTCGACCCCCGCGAGGATCCGGAGCTGCGGGAACCGTGCCCGCAGCGCGTCGATCTCCTCGAGCTGCTCCTGCATTCGTCCGTCGCGGAGGTAGTGCGAGTGGTCGGTAACGGCGTAGTACTCGTAGCCGCGCGTCACGGCTCCTTCGAGCATCTCCTCGAGCGTGCTCTTGCCGTCGGCCGACCAGTGGGAGTGCGTGTGTAGGTCGCCGCGGACATCGCGTAGCTCGACGAGCTTCGGCAGCTCCCCGCGCCGCGCCAGCTCGAGCTCGCCGGAGTTCTCGCGCAGCTCGGGCGGGACCGGCTGGTAGCCGAGGAACTCGTACACGGCGTCCTCGTCGGCGCTGCGGAAGACGTCGCCCGTCTCGACGTTCGTGACGCCGTACTCGGAGATCGAGAGGCCGCGCCGCACCGCCTCCTCCCGCATCGCGACGTTGTGGTCCTTCGAGCCGGTGAAGTGCTGGAGGAGGTTGCCGAACGACTCGGGCGGGACGACGCGCAGGTCGAAGCGGAGGCCGTCGCGCGAGACGACCGTCGCCTTCGTGTCGCTCTGCGCGGCGACGTCGATCACCCACTTCAGGCTCGCGAAGTGTTCCGTCAGCTCCGCGGGATTCGTCGCGCTCGCGATGATGTCGAGGTCGCGGAACGTCTCCTTCCGGCGCCGCACCGAGCCGGCCTCCGAGACCGCGATCGCCGCCGGCAGCTCCCGCAGCGCCGCCACGACCGCCTGCACCGCCGGCAATCCGGCGCCGAGCAGGTACCGGCCCGGCTCCGGGCTCTCGGCCTGGTACGCGAGCGCGGCGAGAATCTTCTCCTCGCTCTTCGGCCCGAGGCCGGCGAGCGTCCGCAGCCTCTCGCTCTCGGCCGCCGCCTTCAGCTCGTCGAGCGTCTCGACCCCGAGCTCGCGCCAGATGCGCGCCGCGGTCTTCGGCCCGAGGCCCGGCAGCTTCATGAAGAGGACGACCTCGGGCGGCACGCCGGCCTTCTTCTTCGTCAGCGCCTGAATCTCGCCGATCTCGACGATCTCGACGATCTTCTCCTCGATCGTCCTGCCGATGCCCTGCAGCTCCTTCGCGCGACCGTCGAGCGCGAGCTGGGCGACCGAGCCCGACGTCTCCCGCACACGCGCGGCCGCGCGGCGGTAGGCGACGACCCGGAAGGTGTCCTTGCCCTCGAGCTCGAGCAGGTCCGCGAGCAGCTCGATCTGGTCGGCGACGTCGGAGTTGCGCGGGAGCTCGGGCACGTCGCGATGATATGAGCGTGCCCAGCGCCGTCGTCTGCCTGCCGACCTACAACGAGCGCGAAAACCTCGAGAAGATGGTGCGCGCGCTCGGGGACAAGGGCGTGAACGTCCTCGTCGTCGACGACAACTCGCCGGACGGAACCGGCGAGATCGCCGACCGGTTGGCGACCGAGCTCGATTACGTATCGGTGCTGCACCGCGAGAAGAAGGAGGGCATCGGGCGCGCTTACATCGCGGCGTTCGAGCTTCTGCTTCGGGAGAGCGCCGCGGAGCTGATCCTCGAGATGGACTGCGACTTCTCCCACGACCCCGCAGACGTGCCACGGCTGATCGCGGCCGTCGAGGCGGGCGCCGACCTCGCGCTCGGGTCGCGTTACGTCGCCGGCGGGGGCACGCGAAACTGGGGCTTGATCCGGCGGATCATCTCCTGGGGCGGCTCGTTCTACGCGCGCGTCATCCTCGGCCTGAGCGTGCGCGATCTGACCGGTGGCTTCAAGTGCTTCCGTCGCCGCGTCCTCGAGACACTCGATCTCGACGCGATCGAGTCGAGGGGGTACGCGTTCCAGGTCGAAATGACCTACCGCGTGATCCGCAGCGGCTTCGAGGTGGTCGAGGTGCCCATCGTCTTCGCCGACCGGACGGAGGGGACGTCGAAGATGAGCCGGGGGATCTTCCTCGAGGCCGTCGTCCGCGTCCCGGCGCTACGGTTGGCCGCGTTGACGGGACGGCTGTGACAGAGCTCGATCAGGGGACGTTCGACGAGGCGATCGCGGGCGGGCCGTTGCTCGTCGACTTCTGGGCGCCGTGGTGCCGGCCGTGCAAGGCGCTGGAGCCGATCCTCGCCGAGCTTCCCCTCGCCGTCGCGCGAGTCAACGTGGATGA